>JBEIJP010000067.1:0-9567 GCA_040380245.1 Acidobacteriota bacterium
CAGGTCGTTCCAGCTGGCGTCGAGCGTGGTGGCGAGCAGCAGCATCCGTCCGCGCCCGTATGGCCATTCCATAATCGCGGAATCTCCATTGTCGAAGCGGGCCAGCACCGACGCCCCCGCGCCAGGTTCAATCCGATGGTAGCCAAAGACGCGGCCGCTCGCCAATTGCCCTCCGTCTCCGAAGAGGTCGAAGATGGGGTGATCGCGACGGATCCCGCCCCCAGCGTCAGGGCTCCACCGCGCGGCGTGACGGTTCCCAGCAGCTTTGCGGGGAACTCGTCTCCCCAGGCGGCGGCGAAGGCGGATGGCTCGGAATGGGGACCTGTCGCCAGAATGAGCCCGGCTCCCGCCTCGGCGGCTCTCCGCAGTTGCGCCCCCAGCGAGGGAGTGATGCGGACGTCATTGACGATGATCAGTCCGTACTGGGAGAGGCGCGACGGGTCGACCGCGCCCGCCGTGCGCACCGTCACCTGGAAGGGGAGGTTCTCGCCCGTGGTGAGGGCGTAGCGCAGGTAGAAGCTCTCGCTCCGCCCGCGGGTCGCCGTCTCGATGACCAGCGCTTCGATCGGAACGGTCCGTCGCAGGGTGAAGAGAAAACGGTTGTCCGCGGCGAAGCGATCGGCCGCGCCGCTGATCCGAATGGCGCAGCTGTTGATTCCCGGGTTGAGGTTGAATCCCGAAAACGTCACCGCGCCTGTCTCTTGCGCACGCAGGTTGATCTGGCGCTCTTCCACCGGTTGCTCATTGAGCAGGAATTCGACCCGGATCTTCTCGGCCGGCCCGTCGCCGTGGTTGGTCAGCCGGACGCGCAGCGGGTCGGTGTAACGGGCCTGGTAGAGCGTGGTGATCCCGCTCAAGCCACTCACCGCGACGTTGGAGAGGGCTGGTTCCCCGACAATCTTCGGCCGCAGCTCGATGCCCGGGGCGAGTGGGACGAGCCGCTCCGTGCTGGCCAGGCCGCTCGCCTGCAGGTCGGTCAAGAGGAGGATCTCCCGTTTCGCCGTCGCCGAATCGCGCAGGAGCGCTTCCGCGCTGCGGATCGCCTGGACGAAGTCTGTCCCGCCGTCTCCCGGAGAGAGCCCCTGGAGGATCCGGCGGATCTCTGCCCGCGCGCCGGCGCGATCCTCATCGCTTCTCTTTCCAGGACGCGCAAGGACCTCTACCCCCTCATCGAAGAGGACCAGTCCGACCTCGTCGTCCACCTTCCCTTTGTCGAGTTCGACCAGCGCCTCCTCGACCGCCTGGGCGAAGCGGGTTCGCCCCCCTGCGCCATCTCCGGCCCGCATACTGAAGGACCGGTCGAGCAGCAGGATCACCGTTCGGCCGCTCGCCCTGGCGCCGTCCGCCCCCCAACTGACATACGGACGGACGAAGGCCAGGACCAGCGCCGCCAGCGCCAGGCAGCGCAACAGCAGCAAGAGCAGATTTTGCAGCCGGCGGCGCCGAATCGTCCGCTGCGGGACCCGCTGCACGAACATCAGGGAGGGGAACTCGACCCGTGGCGCGCGGGCCCGTCGCACCAGGTGAATCAGTATCGGTACGAGGATCGCCGCCAATCCCGCAAAGAAGAAGGGTGTCAGAAAGGACATCGTGTCGACCTGGACTCGCCGTGCGGGCGAGATCTTCGCCTGTTACTGCCGGACCCGCTGCGCGAGAAACGTCAAGAGGGCGCCATCGAGCGGTTGGTCGGTGGTGACCAGTGTGTAGTCGATGCGATGGCGGGCCGCTCCCTCGCGGAGCTGGGCGATATGCTCCTCCATCACTTGTCTGTAGCCGGCTCCCAGCGCGTCGGGGATGACGTGCATCTGCACTCCCGTCTCCGCGTCTTCGAGCAGCACCGGATCCTGAAAATTGAACTCCCGCTCGTTCCGATCGAGGAGATGGAAGACGATCACGTCATTTCCCCGATAGCCAAGGTGCTGCAGCGCCTCGATCGTCTCCTCCGGTTCGCCATAGAAGTCGGAGAGGACAAGGACGATGCTCCGTCGCGTGATGCGCTCCGCCGCGGCGTGGAGCATCGCCGAGAGACGGGTCTCGCGCCCCGGCTCCAGTTGCTCCAACTGCCCAAAGAGGCTCCGCAGGTGGCCCGTGCGGTTGAGCGCCGGCACGTGGGTTCGAATCTCCTCGTCGAAGGCGATCAATCCCACCGCGTCCTGCTGCCGGTTGGCGAGATAGGCGAGCGTCGCGCCGAGGAACTTGGCATAGGCCAGTTTGGTGACCGCTCCCGATCCATAGCTCATCGACCGGCTCGCGTCGATGACGATGTGCAGCTGCGCGTTGGTGTCGGCCCGGTATTTCCGGATGTAGTAGCGATCCGTGCGGCCAAGCAGTTTCCAGTCGAGATAGCGCAGATCATCGCCCGGCAGGTACTGTCGATACTCCGCGAACTCGGTCGAGAAGCCAGTGTAGGGCGAACGGTGCAGTCCGGAGATGACCCCTTCGACTACCGCGCGCGCCAGCAGTTCGAGCGAGCTGATCTGTCCGAGGATCGTCGGGTCGAGGAACCGCGGCGCTCCGCTGTAGGAGGGGGGAGGCGGAACCCGCGACGCCTCGCCGGACTTTCCACTCCCTCCCGGTTCTTTCGCTCCGAAGATCGACAGCTTCTCTTTGCCCCTCGACCACCACGCCATTGGCCGCCCCCCTTTTGGTTCAGAGCCCGGAGGCTGGCACTGGAACAGTGTCGATCAACCGGGCGATCACTTGATCGGTGTCGACCTTCTCCGACTCCGCCTGAAAATTGAGCAGAATCCGGTGGCGGAGAACCGGTTTGGCCATCGCCCGAATGTCGTCGCACGAGACGTGCGATCGCCCATAGAGGATCGCTCGCGCCTTCCCGGCGAGGATCAGGAATTGGGAGGCCCGTAGCGATCCCCCCCAGGTAACCCACCGGTTGATGAAGTCCGGCGCGAGCGCGCTGCCGGGCCGGCTGGTGTTGACCAGTCGCACCGCGTACTCGAGCACCGGCTCCGCCGCGGGAACTTTGCGGACCAGCCGTTGAAAGCCCAGAATCTCCTCCGCCGTCATCACCCGCTTGAACGTCAGATCCTGCGGGGAGGTCGTCATCTTGACCACCTGGATCTCATCCTCAACCGGCAGATAGCCGATCCGCACGTTGAACATGAAGCGGTCGAGTTGCGCTTCCGGCAGGGGATAGGTCCCCTCCATATAGATCGGATTCTGCGTCGCAAGGACAAAGAAGGGCTTGGGGAGGGGATAGGTCACCCCCTGGACCGTCACGTTTCCCTCCTGCATCGCTTCGAGGAGGGCCGCTTGCGTTTTGGGCGGGGTGCGGTTGATCTCGTCGGCGAGGATGATGTTGGCGAAGATCGGACCGCGGATGAACTGCAGCCCGCGCTTCCCGGTGGCGCGATCCTCCTCGATCACCTCCGTTCCGGTGATATCGGCCGGCATGAGGTCGGGCGTGAACTGGATCCGCTTGAACGGGAGGTCGAGGACGCTCGAGATCGTCCGCACGAGGAGCGTCTTGGCCAATCCCGGCACTCCGGTGATGATCGAATGCCCTCCGACAAAGAGCGAGAGGAGGACCTGTTCGACCACCTCGTCCTGGCCAATGATCGCCTTGCGAATCTCTCGCAACAGCCCTTCCCGCGCCTGCACCATCTTCTCCAGCAACACCTCGTCCCGGGCTGTCTCCTCGTCTGCTCTGGTCATGCCGCTCCCTCTTCCTTCGGTTGTTGATTCGTGCTTGCGTTCCTGATGGCTGCCTCTTCCGCCGCGCTCGCGGTGACGGATGGCTCCTCCCTCAGTGCGTCAACGCGTAGAGAATATAGTTGACCCCAAACTTGTAGGCGTCGTTCGTCTCCTCGATCGGCCGAAATGGATTGTCCGAAAATTGCCAGAAGTCACTGACATCGTAATTGTAGTTGACGATCATCATCAGCCGGCCCGATTCATCCTCGAGTCCCCAGAACTCTGGGAGGTAGTCTGGACCATAGACCGGTTTCAGATCGAGATTGTCGATCGAGAAGAAGCAGTTGAAGACCGGATGGGAGGCGTCGAGCCGCTTCATCTCCAGATCCGGGAAGGCGCGCTGGACGTGGGCCTGCAGGTTGGCGAACTGGCTCGGATGGCGGAAATCGTCGATCAGGAGGAATCCCCCCCGCAGCAGGTACTCCCGCCACCCGGCAATCTCACTCTCGCCAAGGCTCATGAAACCGACTTCACAGAGGTAGGCAAAGGGAAACTTGAAGAGCAGGGGATCGTCAAAGGTCAGAATCGGCTCGTTCAATTCGAGCGTCGCGTCGAGCTTGGAGAGTTCGGTGACGATCTTCATCAGGTGGCGCGAGGCCATCGGGTAGTCGTGCGACCACGGAGGTCCCCCGTCTCCCAGGTACGGGTTGAAGTTGTAGAGGTAGCCATACTGGCTGGAATCGTACCGAAGTCGGACAAAGGTGAACCGCGCCGAGAGAGTCGGGTCGGTCGGCACGAGGCTCGATTCGGCGACGCGGGGAGCGTTCGAGCTTCGTTTGCGGGATTGTCGCTGCGCGACCGCCGCGCCGGCCAGCGCGATCAGCAGGACTGCCGCGATCAGCATTCGTCTTCGGTTCATCAATTCCTCGATGAGGGAGGCGTGGCCTCCTTCCCTGACTTGTCCTCGGCCGGAGGCGCAAGGTCGACCAGGTCGAGCAGCAGCTCCTGGGCCTCGGCATAACTCGGCGCCATCTCCAGTGCCCGCAGGACAGACTCTTTCGCCTCGTTCAACCGGCGGGCCGCACGAAAGGCGCGGGCCAGCAGAAAGTGTGCTTCCGCCAGGTTGGGTGGCTGATTGGCAATCGCGATCTCATATTCGCGGATCGCCTTCTCCGGCTCCTCCATCTCCAGGTGGAGCGTTCCCGCCAGCGTATGCGCCGCGTGGTTGAATGGGTCGATGTAGAAGCTCTGGCGCAGAAGGGCGACCGCCTCCTGCCTCTCCCCACGCCCCCTTCTCCAATTGGCCAGCCGACGGAGCGGCTCCGCCTGGTTCTCGTCGCAGGCAAGCCAGCCACGGAGCGCGTCGGCCATCTTCTCTTGATTCCCCTGTGTCTCGTAGATGGTCGCCAACCTTTCGAACGGGTTGCCAATCCCGGTCTGGTAGGGGAAGAGTCCAACGGCACGCTCCAGGAAAGGGCGTGCCCGATCATAGTTCTTCTGATCGAAATGCGCCATTCCCGCACGCAGATTGGCGGGATAATCGTCGGGCGCGGCATCGGCGAGGGCGGCCAGCTGCTCTGGATCGGGTGGCGCTCCGCTGGTGGCGCGGATGGGGGGCGGCGGGGTCGTTCCCTCTGTCCCGGCTACGGGCAAGACCGACGCGAGCGCCTTGAGTGGTCTCTCGATCCGGCTTCGTACCGCCGCCTCGAAGGCCCGATCGAACTCCGCCTCGGTCAGCTTGAGGACCTCACGGAGAATCTCCGGCGTCTTCTTGCGGGTCCGATAGCCCTCCAACATCGCCAGAATCGCCTCGAAGCCGTAGCGCTCTTCGATGAAATGGCAGATCTGGGAGGCCTGGAAGTAGGCGAGGCCGATGTCGTCCGGTCGCTTCGGCCGAAGGAAGCCCTGATCGATCTCGCTGATCTTGAACCAGCGCCCCTCGCTTAAGGCGCGCAGGTGATCGATGGTCCAGTCATCTCCCCAGCCGGGATAGGCCCGGTGCTCTTCATAAACCGAGAGCCCCTCTGAAAACCAGCGGGGAATCCGATGCTCCGTCATCTGCAGCGTGATGACGTGCGCGTATTCGTGCCAGAGGGTGCTGCCCCAATTGAAGGGAGTCCCCGCCCGTGCCGAGGGCGAGTCCTGCGCGATCACCTGCCCAAAGCAGACGCCGAGCGCCCCCAGGCCCGGCAGGCCAAGCGCCCGCACCGCGAAATCGTCGTGGTTAGGAAAGATCTCGACCGAGATCGGCGCCTGCGGCGTGAACCGATAGCGCCGACTGAGGCTCTCCTGGGCCTTCTGGAGCAGTTCTGCCGCGTAGCCGCTCAGCACCTTCGTCTCCGCCGGGGCCGTGCGGATCAGAAAGTCCCCCTGACGGGTCTCGCCATACTCTTTCATGCTGTCGAGGAGGTCGAGAGTGTTCTTGGCCCAAAGGTTGAAGGGGTCTCCCCGAAAGGCCGTCTCGAGGGCGGTGCGGCCCTCCGCGATCTCACCGAGGCGCAGCAGTCCAATGCCGAGCGCCAGATGCGAGGACCAGAGGCGCGGCGAGGCCTCGACCGCCTGGCGCAGAAAGGCGACCGACTCGCGGTAGCGCCGCATCTGCGTCGCAAAATGCCCAAGCACCTCGTAGATCATCCCATAGCGGGGATGGATCGCCAGGGTGGCCTCGACCGCCCTGGCCTGATCCGCCGAGCGGTCCTGCAGCCAGGCGAGCGCGGCGCGCAGGCTCAGCGCCTCGGTGGAACGGGGGTGGATCGCCAGCGCCTCCTCGATCTGCGTCGCGGCGGAGCCGTAGCGCTCGGCCTCCAGGTCGACCGCTGCCGCCAGGACCTTGGCCTCGACATCGTTCGGGTTGATCTTGAGGGCGCGCGCCAGTGAGGCCGCCATCGCCTCTCCCCCGCCAATGCGCCGGTTCCGGGCCACGCCGAGGTGCGCTCGCCCGCTCTGCTCGTTGATCTTGAGCGCGTCGGTGAAGAACTCCGCCGCCTCACTGTAGTTGTACTTCGAGGTGTAGAGCTCGCCCGCGCCGAGATGAGCCTCGATCCAGGTCTCGTCGGCGGCGATCGCTTCCAGAAAGAGGTCGTTGGCCTGCTGGTAGCGTTCGAGATGGACGAGTGCCTGGGCAATGCTCGTCAGCTCGTCGGCCCCAGTAACGACCTCGTCTTCGTAAAAGTCGACCAGGCGCTGGAGGATTGTCAGCGATGGTTCCTCTTCGCCAATCGAGCGCAGCACCTCCGCCTCCCGCAGCCACGCCCGCAGCCGGGTCGCGGTCTCCGCCGCTCCCCCCGCCAGCCGAAACTCAGCGAGCGCCTCGCGATCGCGCCCCGTCCGCCGCAGCACCTCGCCCAGCAGCCAGCGCACCTCGGCGGCGGCCTCCGGCCGGCTCAGAAAGCGACGCGCTTCACGCTCGGCTTCGGCATAGCCGCCCGTCTCCAGGAGTCCGCGGAGGAGACCCACCTGCGCCTTCTCCTCGCCGGGGTTCTGTTGCAGCAGGGTCCGGAAGCGCGCCATCGCCGCCGAGTACTTTCCCTGCTTCAGTTCCGTGGTCGCCACCGTCAGGGCGTCTCCCTCGACGGCGCTCGAACTGGGGGGCGGGGCGTCGACAGTCTGTCCGATGGCCTCGGCGCCAGCGGCAAACGATCCGAGGAGAATCCCGAGGACGATGGCTCTGGACCCGCGACGCCAGCCCACTCGATCCGCGCGCGCTCTTTCCCGTCTCATCGATCTTCCTCCCAGGGTTGCGGCCGGGACGGCAAGCCGGCAGAGCCTGCACCTCGCCGATTCCGGATCGACCGGCCAAGCCGCGCCAGGTCGACCAACATCTTCTCGAGTTGCGTGGCATACTCCGCCGGAGCCAGACCGGGCTTCCTGCCTTTGAGCTGCTCGATCGCCCCTTCCAACCGCATCCGTTCCTCGATCCACTTCGCCAGAACGCTGTCCCCTCCCGCTTCCTGCTGGGGCAGGGAGTCGAAGTAGGTCGCCCGGGCCAGCCCGCCATCCGCGGCGGCCTCGACAACCGGCCTGGCGGCCGCGCCGGCCTCTCCTTCGGCGGGCCGCCGTGGCTCAGGCTCTCCGGGAGGTGGGTGCCCAACGCCGTCCCCCGTATCATCGAGCAGCGCGTGCTCCGTCGCCAGCTTGCCGGCCTGGCGGTAGAGTCCCGCGACTCCCTGCGCCGCGAACTGAAATGCCTCGTAGACGGAGACGCGGCCATTCTTGTCGAGGTCGCCATCGGCCGATTCGAGCGCTCGGAGGAAGAACTCGGCAAACTTTGGCGCGTTCTGCTCCATCCCGCTCCGGGTGGCGGTCAGGACGATCCGATCCGGAGCGGCCAGGGGTTTGACGAACTCTCCGCTGGCGCTCGCCAACTGCAGAACGGTCGTCCGTGCAGCCCGAACCCGCGCGAGGAGTTCGGCGAACTCTGCCGCCGTCAGGTCCGGACCTGCCAGGTTGAACTTGGCCACCTGGCCATCGAACGTTCCGTGCCCGATAAAGAAGACGAAGACCTGCTGCTGGGGAGTGACCGCCGTCTGCCAGTCTTGCAAGACCCGCTGCACCTCTGTCGCCGTCGACCTGCCCACCTTCGAGCCTGCGAACGCGGCTGGGTCCCCGCCGGGAGACTCGGTGAGGATCGTTACCCGATCGGGCGCGAAGCCAAGCCGCCCGATCAGCAGGTTGTGCAGGCGCGCCGTCCAGTCTCGGAACTGCTGCTGGTAACTCTCCTCGCCCCCAATCCCGCTGATAATCAGGGCGTGCTTCTCCCTGTCAGGGGGCCACGGCTGGGCCATCCCCGCCAGCGGACAGACGAGAAGGAGGAGGGCCAGCCAGGCAGGGCCGCACCGCAGAGATCTCTTCCGATGTCGTTCCATAGTCTCCGTGGCCATAGTCTCCGTGGTCTCCAGACGCCCCTTTCTCAGGACAATCCCCGCCGTTTCCGCAGGCCCCACTCCGCGGCCGCGAGGCCGATCAGCAAGAGGAAGTTGAAGGGCATATCCCACAGGTCTCGTCGAACTCGCTCTGAATTGGCCCCTTCCAGCGTCGAGAGATCCTCTGCGAGGGTCGAAGCCTCCTCGAGAGGAGTATAGCGCCCACCCGTCTCGCGTGCGATCCGCTGGAGCAGATCGACGTTCTGCGCCGTCTCGAAGTACTCCCGGGTCTGTTCTGTCACCAGAAAGGCGCCGCGCGCTTCGCCAAGGGGCGCGCCTCCCCGCTGCGCGACGGTCTCAACCTGATGAACCCCCGGTTCGGTGAGCGTCAAGGTCGCCAGGTAGTCGGAGGTCTGCTCGGCGTCGTTGAGTGCGAGGGGGAGCTCTGTCCGCTTTCCCGTCGGACTGGTCACCACCGCCCGCACGACGGCGTCAGTGATCGGTTCGTAGCGCGAGGTCAGCACCTCCGCTCGCAGGCGGCCTCGGTCGCCCACTGCGTAGACCATCTCTTCCGTGCCGACCTCGAAGGGGCGCGGTGCAGCGCTGACCAGGTAGCGCAGCAGCTGGCGCCAGAAGGTCTCGTGCGCGGTGCTCTCCGACGGCATCTCCATCCGCCAGCGCCAGGTATCGTTGGCGAGGAGCGCCATGGTGCGCCCTCGCCCGTAGCGTTGCTCGACGAGCAGCGGCGACGTCCGCTCCCGATTGTTGATCTCCGCCGCCTCGAGGATCGTCGTCGCCGCCGGCTTCGGTTGACGCACGATCTCGGGCAGGGTGATCGGGGGGAGCGACTCCCAGACCTTGGCGCTGACCGAACGATCCTCATTGAGCCGCGTCACCGGATGAAGCCGACCCGGCCCGGTCAAGACCGCCCGAGACCCCATCGGCGGCCCCTGCTCCCTCTCCCCGCTCGATGTGGAGAGCGTCAGCGGGAGCAGCTCCTCGATCGGCGTCCCGGCGTATCCTCCCGCGCGAAAGGGGGGGGCGGGGGCGCGGG
>JBEIJP010000068.1:0-9536 GCA_040380245.1 Acidobacteriota bacterium
AGGGGATTCTGGCCTGAGCCGGCGTCTTCGCCTCTCCGAAAGATACGACACTCCGCCTGGAGCGAGGGCCCGGTCTCGATCCCTCTCGATCTCCCCCGTCGTCTCCACTCGATGGTGGTGGATCGTCTTCTGGAGAGAACTCCTCCATCTGACCGGGGGCTGGGGGCGACGTTCGGGTCGGGTCTGGCCGCTGGCGCTCCCTGACCAATTTTCCGGACAGGGTCGAGGTTGTCTTTTCAAGGCCGGGCACGGCTGGTATAGTGTTGTCGATTTTCCACCGGTCGAGACGGCTGGCTCCTGATTCCTGAGGACTTACCGTATCCGATTCGCTGTAATCCTGGTTGTTACATAGGTTGTTGCATAGGTTGTTGCATTGGTTGTAAAGATGTAAAAACCATTGTTGTCTTAATGAAGCGCTCCCCCGGATCGGGCCGACCCGGAGACGCGAGCCAGCGGGTGTCGGGCCATCGGCACTCCCCCGCAGTACGACCGGGAAAGCCTTGCTCGGTCTCGAACTGAACATCCTCCTGTCATCCAGCAAGACCACATCATCTCGCCTGAGACCGGGATCCCATTATTCTCTCTTCGTCATTCTCTTCTTACATTGGTTCGTCTGGGATTTTGATCTTAGGGCAGGTTGTCACGGAGATGGATTACCGCGCTCGGCCAGCGAGATCGGAACCCAGATCTGAAGAGAGAGCGGTCGTAAAATGGAGCGGCCAGTGCTCGGAAGAGCCATTGGTCGAGAACGGGTTCGTTCGCGCGCCCCTTCTGCGCAATCATCTTGTGGGTTCGGCCCCGGTGATCGTGAGGAGGGGAAAGGGAGGAGGAGATTCAATGAGAGGTAGATCTGTCGTCCGATGGGTGACGCTGCTCCTGCTGGTGGGAGCCGTTGGTCTGATTGGGGTGGGGGCGTTGCGCTGGAATCGGCTCTCGGCCGCTCCGGCGACCGTCACCTTCAGCCGGGATGTGGCGCCCATTCTCTATGGACGTTGCGCCGAGTGCCATCGCCCCGGGGAGACCGCCCCGATGTCGCTGCTCAGCTACAAAGAGGTGCGCCCCTGGGCCAAGTCGATTCGCGAGAAGGTCGTCTCGCGCGAGATGCCGCCCTGGTACGCCGACCCCAACCACGGCGACTTCATCAATGAAGCCCGCCTGACAGACGAGGAGATCGAGACGCTGCGCCAGTGGGTTGACGGCGGCTCCAAAGAGGGCAATCCCAAGGACCTCCCCCCCGTCCCCAGGTCTCGCACCGGTGAATGGCGCAATGGCGAACCCGATGTCGTCCTGTCGATGAACGAGGCGGTCGAGATCCCCGCCGAGGGAACCGTCCCCTACAAGTACTTCGCCGTGCCGACCAACTTCACCGAGGACAAGTATGTCCAGTTCGCTGAGATCAAGCGCGGAGCCCCGAGCGTGGTCCACCACGTGATCATCAGCGTCCGGGAGCCGGATCAGGGGATGCTGCCTCCTGCCGGCGAGATTCGCCTCGATCGCCTTCGCGGCGCCAATCCGGAAGACCCACAGGCCAACAATCGGAACGCCAACCAGCGCCGGGGAACCAATCCCGACGGCATGCTGGTGGGATGGGCTCCGGGGATGAGTCCGCTGCGCTTGCGGGATGGCAATGCCAAGCTGATCCGCAAAGGCTCGGTGCTCATCTTCCAGATGCACTACACCACCAACGGCGAGCCGGCGAAGGACATCACCAGGGTGGGCCTCTGGTTCGCGAAGAATCCCGTCGACAAGCGGGTCATCACCAAGGGGATCATGGTCGATCCGCGCCAGTTCGTCATTCCAGCGGGGAATCCGAACTATGTCGCCAACTCGACCTTCACCTTCCCGGAGGATGCCCACGTCCACATGTTTATGCCGCACATGCACGTGCGCGGCAAGTCGTTCCAGTACACCATCGTCTACCCGGATGGCACGTCGAAGGTGCTCCTGCGAGTGCCGAAGTACGACTTCAACTGGCAGCTGGGCTACTTCGTGCGGGAGCCGATTGCCGTTCCCAAGGGGAGCCGCATCGATTGTGTGGCCACCTTCGACAATTCGACCAGCAACCCCTACAATCCAGACCCGACCCGGGATGTCCGCTGGGGGGACCAGACCTGGGAAGAGATGATGATCGGCTGGATCGATTACACGCTCGACGGCCAGAATCTCCGGGCCGTCTCTTCCGTGACCCGCTAGCCCAAGCCGATCCCGAACCACGCTGGCGTCGTTGCGCCCGTGTGGTTCGGGATCGCCAGGGAGAGATCGAGCCGGGGACTTCGCTCTCGACGCGGCCCCGCCGTCTCACCGGAGGTTCCGCTCCCGTCTCCCAGGCTGGCTCGGCGAGAAACCCCTTTCTCCCCTTGACAGCAGAGAATCAACGACCAACCCAGAGACTATCCAAAGACGATTCTGAGATCATCCAGAGGAGGATGTCCTACCATGTGGGTACGCAAAGCGGTTCGTGACCAGAAGAAGGGGGTCGACTCTCCAGTTCCGACCCAGGCGGTCTCCAATGAGGAGATCATTCCCATGCCGCAGACGACCAAGCAGAAGCAGGTCGAGCAGCTGATCGGTGAACTCTCGACCGAACGGGCGAAGAAGCTGGGGCTCGAACGGCGTGATTTTATGCGCACGTCGATGGGGCTTGCCACCTGCTTTCTCGCCTCCAATCTCGCCTACGGCCAGAACTACTGGGACGTCGACGAGGCGGAGACGTGGGAGCCGGCCGCTTCCCAGGAGAAATGGCCGAAAGACGAGTACTTCATCATGGACGTCCAGGCCCACTTCACCAACGGGCTGGCGATCGGGTTCCGCAACAACGAGTTCATGAAGAACATGGGGTTCAACCTCAAGAACGATGTCGACTCCTACAGCTACAAGACCTTCGTCAAGGAGATGTTCTTCGACAGCGAGACCTCGGTGGTCGTCATCTCGGGGGTTCCGAGCGTCGAGATCAACAAGGACAAGGACGGCAACGTGCTCGAAGGGCGCGCGCGCAGTCCGCGGGGCATCCTCCCTTCCTGGCTGATGTCGCAGGCGTCGCGGGAGATCAATGAGCTGGCAGGCGGGACGATCCGCGCCATTCCGCAGGGCAATCTCGCTCCCAACCATTACTGGGACAAGACGACCAATTCGATGAACAAGGCGGCGATCGCCGAGCAGATGGATCGCGAGGTCAACCAGTATGGAATCAAGTCGTGGAAGTGGTACTGCCACGCCGATCCGGCGCGCTCGGGACAGGGATTTCAGCTCGACGACGACAACGCCATGTGGTTCTACGAGCAGACCCGCAAGCAAGGGATCAAACTGATGAGCGTCCACAAGGGGTTTTCGTATCAATCCCGGACCCTCGGCCACCTCGCCAATCCGAAGGATGTCGAGAAGGCGGCGCTCGCCAATCCCGATCTCAACTTTGTCATCTACCATTCCGCGCTCAAGCACGGTCCGGGAGAGCAGGGCATGACCAAGCCCGACGAGTGGATCGAGATGAACCGCTACAACCCGACGACGGGCGATTTCGAGTGGCACAGCATCCTCATGGACATCAAGCGGCGCAATCCGAAGATGAACAATGTCTACTGCGAGATCGGCAGCTTCTTTGGGATCCTGGCGATCGCGCACCCCGAGATGGCTATGCACGGGATGGGCAAGAACCTCAAGTACTATGGCGCCGACCGCGTCATCTGGGGAACGGACTGCCTCTGGTGGGGATCCCCGCAGTGGGTCATCGACGCGTTCAAGCGGTTTCAGATCAGCGACGAATTCTGTGAAAAGTTCGGGTACAAGAAGATCACGCGGCAGGACAAGGCGAAGATCTTCGGGCTCAACGCGGCGCGACTCTACAACATCAAGCTGCAGGAGAAGCGCAACAAGTTGCCGGATGACACGCTCGATCGGCTGAAGGTGGCCTACGAGCAGAGCGGAGGGCAGCGGAGCAACGCGGCCTGGGGATGGGTCCGCGCCACCGATTGACGGAGGATGCGGGATGGGTCGGGAGTCTCGTCGGCGGACGCCAGTCGCGGCAGAAGGCCGGCGCAGACTCCCGATTTCGGTTGGCGACCGGGTTGGAACCGGGCAGGGGAAGGGGGCAGGATCATGGGTGTGATCGGCACGCGGATTGTCAGCACGAAAGCCGGGATCGTGCTCTGGCTGGGAGCGCTCACGGCGGCCACGGGCGCGATCGGTTCCCCCACCGTGCAGGAGACGTCCCCTCCGGCTCCTGGAATCTCCCTCCACCATATTCACCTCAACAGTCCGGACCCGAAGGCGGCGATCGACTTCCACCTGGCCCGCTTCGAGGCGGAGCGTGATCATCCGCCCGGACTCGACGAGGGGATTCGCGGCCAGCGCACGTCGATTCTCTTTCGCAAGGTGGCCTCTCCTCCGCCCTGGCAACTGACCTCGGCGATCTGGCACATCGGTTGGGGGGCTCCCGACATGCCGGCGGAGGTTGCGCGGCAGAAGGCCCTTGGAACCCGCTTCTTCGAGCCACTGACCGACATCAGCGACATTGGCGGAAATCCCAACGCGCGTCCAGGAAGTTTCTATTACGCCTATGTCGAGACGCCCGATCGGGCGTTGATCGAATTGAATACGGCGGCCAGCCGGCGTTTTGGCCACCTGCACCTCTTCAGCGAAGATCCGTTGGCGGCCGGCGCCTGGTATGAGCGCCACCTCGGAGCGCGGCGGCGCGGGCGCAGCCCCTCTCCGGAGCCACGGTTCTATCGGGGCTTCCAGATCGGGCCGAGCGTCAGCCTCGCGCTGGGGGAGGTCAACGTCATCCTCTTTCCACTGGCCTATGCCCGGAAGGCCTATGCCGAGCACTGGAAGGGAAAGACGGAGATCGATTCGACGGAGGGGCGGGTCATCGACCATCTCGGATTTCGGGTCGACGATCTCGCCAAGCAGCTGGCCGGCTTTCGAGAGGCGGGGGGGAAGATCACTCGGGAGCCCCAGGCCATCCCTGGAACCTCCCTCCGCCACGCGTTCGTCGAGGGGCCTGATCGCATCCGGATCGAGCTGATCGAAGGGCTGCCTCAGCCGACACCCTAGCGCCGTGGCCCCCAAAGGCCGCCAGCGAGGGTTGGCGGTGGCGGAACGAGGAAGCGAAGTGGGGGAGTCCGTCTGCTGGATTCCCGATGGTTGGATTCTGTGTGGGAGGTAGGATTGATGAGGCGTCAAGAAGGACACGCATTCGGGCAGGCTCGGACCCTTGAGGCGGGCGGCAGACTGATCGTTGCGCTGCTGCTGCTGGGTGGATTGGGAGGCGTTGGGTTTGGACAGAGTGATCCGCTCGTCGGGCGCTGGGAAGGAAAGATCGTCTCCATCCAGGGGGAGCGGCCAACCGCGGCGGTCTTCGTGCGCAATGGCGAAGGGTACGGGGGGAAGACACTTGGACTGCGTCCCGGGACCGAGGTCGTTCTCAGGAATGTCAAAGTCGAAGGGGAGACCGTCACCGCCAACGCCGAGCTGGAGACGCCGCAAGCGACCCTCGCCATCGCCTACACCTTCAAGCTGGCCGGTGAGGCGATGAAGGGGCAGGGCGCCCTCGACTTTGGTGGCCAGGCGATCAGCTTCGACATCGAACTGCGTCGCGTCAGTCAGGATACGGAGGCCCCGTTGGTCACCCCAGGGGCCGCGACCGCCGGAGGGGGCCGTGCAGGCGGAGCCGGGAACCCCGCGGCCCGGCCGGCGAGCGAGCAGCCCCAACAGAAGCAGTCTCCAGACTATTTTGCCGGCCAGTGGTCCTTCAAATACCTGGGCCGTGAGAGCGGCCTCGGGCCGGCGCCGCGCCAAGGGACTTCGACCATGGTCAAGCGTCCCGATGGGCGCACCCTCGACGTGTCGATCGAGGGAAGGACCGATGCCGGCCCCTACCGTGAGTCGGCCGTCTTCTCATTCGATGAGACCTTCCGCACCTTCACCCTGCGGGAGACGCTCGCCAACGGGGTCACCCTGCAGAGCCAGGCCGATTGGAGCAGCCCCATCTCGATCCGCTTCTCGGTCGATCCGATTCAAGCCGGGGGCCAGAAGCTGCAGCTGCGACGAACGCTGACGGTTGTCTCGGCCCACTCGTTCACGATCGTCGAGGAGCTCTCCGAGAATGGCGGCCCCTTCTTCCGGCTCGGGAGTGCGCTCTACACGAGGGCTGGCGCCAGGTGATCCTTGGCAGCAATGGCAGGGGGAGTGGTGACCAAACGGACTGTGAGAATCTGGGCGCTGATGGGGCTGATCTTCCTGATCTGCGGCGGGATGGTCGTCGATCGGGTGGCGGGCCGGTCTGATCAGCCAAGCGCCAGCGGAGTCCAGGACCCGCCGGCGGCGACGCAACCGGACGCTCGCCAGTCGTCGGTCTGGGGCGAGAGCCACGCCGGGCAGGCTCCCCCTGACTACATTCAGGGCGACGAGTGCCTCTTCTGCCATCGCAACGAGATTGGCGCTGGCTGGGCCAGGGATCGACACGCTCGCACCGTTCGCTACCGCGAGGCCGCCCCCGAGATTGAGCCCCTCCTCGCCGCGGCCCCTTCTCTCGGGTCCGTCGCCGCCGAGGTCGAGTTTGTGCTCGGCGCCCGTTCGATCCTGCGTCTCCTCAAGCGCGACGGCTACGGTCGCTTCGCGATCTTCCCGACACGGTTGCCGGCGGGCTCATCCCCCGCCACGTCTCCTCCAGGGGGAGCCTCGGGCGGCGCGGCATCAAACGGCTGGGACCGCCAGCTCTTTGCCGCCAGTTGCGCCGGCTGCCACGCGACGGCCGTCGACCCCAAGACCCAGACGTTCTCCGCGTTCAGCATCGACTGCTACAGCTGTCACGGCAACGTCAACATGGACCACACGCGTGACAAGTCGCTGATGCTCCTCTCCTCGCAGGGACGGCGCGAGGATCCACGGGTCGTCACTTCGCTCTGCGCGCAGTGCCACCTCCGCGGCTCGTCCTCCCGCTCGACCGGGCTCCCCTACCCGAACAACTTCATCGCCGGGGACAACCTCTTTCTCGATTTGACGGCGGACTTGACGCGGGCGGAGGATCCGGCGCTCAACGCCGCGGATCGTCACGTCTGGCGTAACGTCCGCGACGTCGTCGTAGAGGGGCAGACGACGACCTGTCTCAGCTGCCACCAGGTCCACAAGGACTCGACGCTGCGCCATCGACGCCTTCTCCGCGCGCCGATCTGCGCCGAGTGCCATACCGATCCGACCACTTTCAAGACCGTTGTTCGACCAGAGGTTCACAGCTCCCTCTGTCAATACTGAGCGCACGACGCGGCGGCGCTCAGCCGATTCGCGCTTCCGGAGCATCGGGCGTCGTCGTCCCGTGCTGACCGGCCGATGGCATGAGGGTCGAACGGACCCGGTCACGATAGGCGAGGCACTCCTCGAGGACTTCCCGGTACTCCGCGATGAAGACGTCCCGCTCACAGCAGAACATCATCAGCTGGCCATCATCGCGAAAATTGCCGTCCCACTCCATCACCTCTGCATCCGACCAACCTGGCTGGTAGGTCCGCAGCCGCGCATCGGGGACCCGGTCGAAGTAGGCGCGCAGATTGATCCCCGTCTCATCCAACCCTTCGGTCGTCGGCTCCTGTTCGAAATTCCAGATGGGCTGTTCCATGCAAACTCCTCCTCTGTCCAGTGTCGTCCTTAATATCTTGGATACCTTGGATACCTTACTCTGGATTCCCTGCTTCAGATTTCCTGAGGCAAGGTCGATGATTGGTCTTTCCGGGTCGATTTTTTGGGCTTTTGTTCTTGCCGGCGGTCTCTCCGCGGAGGCGTAAATCGACAGAGTGTATGCTATAAGGGAGGCGCACCGATTTCAATTCCACCGCGCCAGAAGTGGGGAGTTGGTGAAAATTGTCTCTCAAGTATCATGCCGTCCCACGTTCAAGCCATCGATCGAGGGAGGCAAGGGCAGCCGATTCCATCTGGATTGGCTGAGGATTCGACTTCACCCGGAAAGGTTGACGACCATGACGACCCGAAGAGAATTTCTGGTGGGAGCGATCTCCACCATCCCGGCCTGCTGGTTTCCGGCGACCAGGGCTCTGGCCCGGGACAAGGACGAGCACTGGCCGGGATTCCGAGGTCCGGGTGGGCGAGGGGTGGCCGACGGCTATCCAACCCGCGCCGAGTGGAATCTCGACGCGCCATCGGGTGCCGGAGGCGGGCTGCTCTGGAAGGCGGGAATTCCCGGCCTTGGCCACTCCAGTCCGATCATCTGGAAAGACCGGATCTATCTCGCCACCGCCGTGCCCAAGGCCGGCCAGCCCAGCCTGCGGATTGGCTACTATGGCGACGTCGGTCCGGCGAAGGATGACGGCGAGCAGGACTGGCTGGTCCAGTGCCTCGATAAGCGGGATGGGCAATTGAAGTGGGAGCGCCTGATCCGGACCGCCAAACCCTCGACCGTCCGGCACGAGAAGGCGTCCCACGCCAACACCACGCTCGTTACCGACGGGCGAAGGCTGGTCGGATTCTTCGGTTCGGACGGGCTCTATTGCCTCGATATGAAGGGACGGGTCCTCTGGCAACGCGAGCTCGGCCCGATCAATGTCGCCTGGAAGAAGATCCCCTGGGGGTATGCCAGTTCGCCGGCGCTGAGTGGAGACCGCATCGTCCTCCTCTGCGACGACGAGAACGATCCCTTCATCGCCGCGCTCAGCCTGCGGGATGGCCGGGAGATCTGGCGGGTCTCCCGCCGCGACCGTTGCGAGAACAGCTGGGGCTCTCCCCTCATTCACGATGACGGACGACGCCGGCAGGTCGTTGCCAACGGCTATCCCTACATCGTCTCCTACGATCTCGAGACAGGCGCCGAGCTGTGGCGGCTCCGTGGGGGCGGCGATATCCCCATTCCAACTCCGTTCGTCGCCGAGGACCACTTTGTCATCTCCAACGCGCACGGCGGCAAAGCCCCGCTCTTCGCAGTACGGATGACGGCCTCGGGAGACATCTCCCTCGGCGAGGGGCAGACCAGCAACGAGTCTGTCGCCTGGAGCGTTCCCAATGGCGGATCCTACATCTCCACCCCGGTCGTCTATGGTGGCTTGATCTATCTTGCCAACCACAACGGGGTCATGCGCTGCTTCGATTTCAAGACGGGCAAGAAGCTCTACGAGGAGCGGCTCGGCCCCGACTCCTCCTGCTCGGCTTCGCTCGTCGCCGCCGATGGGAAGATCTACTGCGCCACCGAGCAGGGCCTCGTCCACACCCTCAAGGCGGGCCCCACCTTTGAGCGGTTGGCCCGGAACGACCTCGGAGAGCCCTGTCTGGCGACGCCGGCCATCTCCCGGGGCGTCATCTACTTTCGCACCTCGGCGAGCCTTCTCGCCATCAAGTGAATCGCGTCTGGAGCAAGCTGGAATGGCTGATCGGCAGCGATGCCGCTGACATTCCTTCGCGAAGGACGCAAATGACCAGGGCGCTTCTATTCAACAGCGCGCAAGGAGGAGATCATGGCAAAGTACGGACTAGTGATTGGCATCAACGACTACCCCGGGACAGAGAGTGACCTCTCGGGATGCGTCAATGACGCAAAC
>JBEIJP010000069.1:0-9536 GCA_040380245.1 Acidobacteriota bacterium
GATCGATCCCAACTCTCTGGACCCGGTGACCGGATCGATCGGGAGCTGCCCCGCGACATAGACCACTCCCTGGTAGACGAGAGCCTGGGAGTAATGGCCCGCCGGAATCGGGGCCGCCGGGGTCTCGACCCGTTCGATCTGTGCCTCTGACCGTCGCTCTTCCATCTTTTCCTCTAGTGCCTACCAGCCCAACTGCAGCATGAACTTGAAGGTTCGGCCATCGTTGAGGGTGTTGGTGATCGCTCCGAAGTTGGGATTGGCCAACTCGGGCCCGGGTTCCGCAAACTGGGGCGTGTTGAGAAAGTTGATCGACTCCGCCCGAAAGGTCAGCCGCATCTCGCGAAGGATCGTCCAGTTCCGACTGAGCGCGGCGTTGACATTGCGGATGGGGCCCTTGCGGAAGACATTGTTGCCGAGGCTGCCCCGCTGGTTGTTCAAGCCCATGAAGGCAAAGGCCGAGCGGGGCAGGAGCGCCTTCGAGGTATCAGGGTGTCCGATGGTACGACCGAGGATCGACGGATCGAGCAGCATCGGCCGGTCCCCCCCGTTGCCGTCGACATTGCCCAATCCGGGGGCGTCCGAGCCGGCCGTGACGCTGAAAGGGGTCCCGCTCTTGAGCAGGACGATGCTCGAGAAGGTCCAGCCGTCGAGGATCGCCTCTGCGGTCCGCGCCGCCGGATGGACCCGATTGCGCATGAACCCTGGCGCCTGAAAGGCATAGCTCGTGCGGGCGAGGAAGGCGTGCGTCTGGTCGAAGAAGCTGAGCCCTTTCATATCCCCATGGACGTCGGTCTGGGTCTGGCTGCGGCTGAGTCGCGAGTCGCGCTCGTTGGCGGTGTTGGTGTAAGCGCTTCCCAGATCAATCGCCTTGCTGAACCAGTAGGAGGCATCGATCGAGAGGCCTCGCCAGGGAGGCAGGATCAGCGAGGTCCGCGCCGCGTCGTAGTAGCCCCTCGAACCGTTGAGCACCAACCGGTAGTCGGCGATCGATGGGTCGGCCCGTCGCTCATTGATGGTGCGGGTGTTCTGCTCGATGCCCGGGATCACTTGCGCCCGGTTGAGATACCACATGACGAAGAGCTTGTGGGAGCGGCTCCCGGCGTAGCCGAACTGCAATCGGACCGGGAGGTTCCACTCCGGCTCCCAGCTGAGGTTGTACTGGTGCGAGTAGGGGGTCGCCAGCTCCCGGTCGAGGGCGTAGATCGTTGGGAGTGGTCGTTGTTTCGTTCCATCCGGATTGGGCGTGTTGAGCGGATCGAGCAGGTTGGGCGCGTTGACGACGATCTTGTTGTTGAGCGGAGGGCTGAACCGGATCTGCTGGTAGGTCACGAAGAAGATCTCGCCGAAGTGGACACCGTAGGCTCCTCGCCAGACCCCGAGCGAACGGGGCATCCGCCAGGCGAAGCCCACCGAAGGGCCGACGTTGTTCCAGTCGCTGTCGAAGGGCATCCGATTGAGCCCGTTGACCTCGATCGGGCGGGTGATCGGTTGCCAACGCACCCCGGCCTGGACGGTCAGGTTTCGACTCCACTGATAGCGGTCTCCCGCGTAGACGTTCATCTCCCAGACCCGAAAGCCCCGATGGATATTGCCGACCGACTGAATCGACATCGACGGCCGTCCGAGGCGGAGGTTGGTGATGCCATCGGTGCCAAAGTCGTTGGAGAAGGCAAGGAAGCCGCGGTGCACATCGGTCTCGCTGCCGTTGACCTGGCGACGGATCAGGGTCGCGCCGGCCGACCAGTTGTGGCGACCGGCCTGACCGAGCCATTGACCGGCCGTCCGGATCTGGTTCTGTGCCCGATCGATCGGGATCGCCCCATCGGGACCAAGCCCCGTCAGGCCCGCCGGCGAGACGAAGGGGCCGACGGCATTCTCCTCCGGTTGCAGGAGCGAAGTCAGGCGGTCATAGCTCACCGAGAAGTTGGCGAGAACCCCCGCGCTCCACGGCTGGCTCCAGGCGATCCGCGCCAGGTGCGATTTGGTCGCCGTGTCCGGATTCTGCCCCGCCACCAGCTGGAAGGCGTCGACCGCCTGCGCCGTGTACTGGTACTGCAGCGCGAGTCGCCCTGGCTGGTTGGCCGCCCCGAGCGTCTGATCGATCCGCGCTCCCGCCTGTTGATTGTCGATCCGCTGCGGCGCGTTGGTGTTGAGCGCCCGGGGATTGATGTCTGTCCGGTTGGGCAGCTGGCGCGGATAGGCGTTGAGGTACCGCTCGACAATCGGACGCAGCCGCGGATCGGTCGTCAACGGTGTCCGCTCCTCCGGATTCGGAACCAGCACGTTGCCGTTGACCACCCCGCGGAGCTTCTGCTGCCCCCCGTCGAAGGAGAACCGCGTCCGGCTTGTCAGTGGGACGACGAAGTTGAGCCCGTAGTCGTTCTCGCGCGCCGGCTGGACCTCCCCCACCTGAAAAAATGCCCGCGCGGTGAAGATACTGTTCTGGTGCCCCTCGTAGACTTGTCCGTGAAAGCCGCTGCGGATCGGGCCGGGAATCGTCATCGAACTGCGCGGCGCGTTGCCCAGCTCGGCGGCAAAGTAGCTGCTGGAAGGCGAGAACTCACGGATGAGCGTCGCGGTCGTTCCCAATCGGACGTTGAGCTCCTTGAGCGCGTTGTTGTCGACAAGGTTGAACTGCACATTCTCGTTGCGGCGACTCTCCCCCGACGCGGTGTCGGTCTTGCCGAGGAGGTTGAGCTCGACTCGACGGCTCGCCTCCTGGGCCCGCCCATCATCTGAGGATGTTGGCTTCTCCCCACTCGCCGGGGCGCTGGGCGTGGGCGTCGATGGCGGAGGGGATGGCGTCTGCGCGAGGGCCACGCTCCCCACCACCAGCCAACTCCAGGCCAGAACGGCCGATACTCCACCGAACATCCGACTCCATTTCGGACGCAGGACACGCTCCTTACCCAATCGATCCTTCATTCTGAATTGATTCCTGCCTCTTTCCAAGGGATTGTAAATGAGGGTCTACGCCGGACCCTTTCATCGATATCGATTTCCTGTTTCGTTCCGACAAATGAACCAGCGGTGGGTCTCAGTCGCTTTCGAGCGTGGACTGGGATACCTGTTCGACCGCCGCCGGGAGGATCTTGCCGATGGTCTCCCGGAGGACCTTCGCGAAGGCGATGCTGTAGTCGGGGTGGCCGCCACGGGAGAGGGTCAGCCATGGCGCCATGACCGTGCAGCGCAGGACCCGAATCGTCCCGACGCGTGCGAACTCCCCTGGGGCGATGCCGAGCGCCGTGAGGTGCGCCTCCATGCTGTGGGTCCCCTTCGACGTCGGGCGACCATACTGCGGGTAGTGGAAGGAGGTGCTCGAAAGGATGAAGTTGTGCTCCTGCATGACGCTGCCCGGTTGAAACTTGAGCTCATCGTAGATCGCACGGTTGACCCGATTCATCGTCGCCAGGCACGAATTGCCCTCCTCGTTGACGACGAAGCAGACGATGTTGCCGTTGGGCGGATCGGTCAGCAGCCGCAGCAGAATGCCGCGCGCGGCCATCTCCGGGGCCAGTTCCCGTCCCACTCGCCAGGCCAGTTCCTGCGCGCTCTGAAAGCTCTTCCCGATCAGGAGGCCATAGCCGCTCTGGTTGAGCGGGACGACCCGGTGGGCAAACCAGACGGCGGCGGCCGCGGCGCCCGGCTTCGACCCTTCGAGGATGTATTTGCCGATGAAGGGGCGTTCGGGCCGCTCCTCGCCGGTGAAGATGTAGGGGGCATCGACGGTCAAGAGGTCCCGCACCCGCGGATCCCGGAAAAGCACGGTCCCACAAGGGTAGGGGATATACCCCAGTTTGTGGGGATCGATCGTCACCGAATCTGTTTCGTGCATGGCCTGGTAGGCGGAGAAGAGGGCGTCCTCCGGCCAGCTGCGCGTCAGGTCCCGAATCTGGGACGGCGTCTCGACGGGGCGGTTCTCACTGTCGAAGAAGAGCGAACGGACGTAGCCTCCCCAGGCCCCGTCGGCGTGGAGCGAGAAGGTCAGGCCGCGCTGCCGCATCTCCGTCCGGATCCGCGCCACCTCATCGAGCGGGTCGACCGCTCCCTCCTCCGTCGTTCCCATAACTGCGACGACGGCGTAGACGGGGCGTCGCTGCGTTCGGCAACGGTCGAGCATCAGCCGCAGCGCGCCGGCCTCCATCCGGAAGTGGCCATCGACCGGGACCAGTTCGACCTGCTCCTTGCCAATGCCGAGCGCCTCGACCACCTTGGCCAGGGAGTAGTGGGCCGTCGCCGGGACGAGCACTACTCCCGCTTCGAGCGGAGGGGCTTCCCAGCCCTGTGACCCGCTGCGCAGCTCGTCGAAGAATCGCGACAACCCTTTGCCCGAGACGGTCGCCTGGGCCATCCGCTGGTCGACCTCGTGGCGAATCTCCTCACCGGACCGCTCCGGATGGCGCTCGATCAGCGCCTGACAGAGCCGCTCCCGCAGCGCGAGGATCTCGCTTCCCTCGAGGTTGGCGACCAGCCACGGATCCGCGAGCGTCGACAGATCGGCCATCTCCCCAGCGGCCAGGCGCACCGGAACCGCCGGACTACCCATCCCGCGCGCCACCTCCCGAACCGCGAACGGTTGCCATTTGAGATTCCGCGCAACCCACATCGCCTCGAAATTGGCGATCGTTCCACCGGAGGTCAGGTGGCCCCACGAGGGGGCCGGATAGCCGCACAGCCGCGCGAGTTGCCCGGCCGCCTCCATCTCGTACTCGGTGGTGATCGGCGAGGACTCCTGACTGACGTTGTTGGGATTGTGCAGCATCGCCGCGAAGTAGGCGGCCACCGCCGGCAGCAACTGATCGGCCAGCATGTGTCCGATGTACCGCGGGCTGAAGAAGGGGATGTCCCGTTTCAGGTTGGCGAGCATCCCGAGGAACTCCTGCTGGATGCGGGCGTGCGAGTCTTGAAAGTCGTCTGTCCGCTTGGTCCGCTCGGTGATGAGGATGTCGTCCTCTGGATGGAAGTTTCGACGCCAGAAGACACAGTCCCGCAGGGCCTCCAGGACCAGCCGTTCCAGAAAGTCCGCGTTCTCCGCCTTGGGACCGAGAAACCACGAATAGAGCTTATGATCGTTCATCGATTCCGCCCTCCCTTCCTCTTCATTCTTCTTGTCAAGAGCGGCATGGTCACAGAAACGGCCGGGGGTGTCAACGTTCTCCCCTTCTCCCCCTGGCTCCTCGACGGGGGACCGGGGGGGTGAATTGCGAAAGCGGGAGAATTGTGACGTAATACAGACCGTGCCGAATGGTGCTGACTGCCCTGTCGAAAGGGCTGGAGAGGGAGCAAGCCTCGCGAGGAGGACGCAATGGGATCGCCAAGGCTGATCTACGACGGAGAGTGCGGGATCTGTCGCGCGCTGGTCGAGCGGCTCCACTGGCTCGACCCCGTAGGGCGCTGGGAGGCGCTGCCGTACCAATCGCTGGGGGACGCAGGCTTGCGGGAGCTCGGACTGACGCCAGCCGAGTGTGCGCGGGCGGTGCAGGTGGTCACGGGGAAGGGGCGCATTTTTGCCGGCCCCTGGGCAATCAACTACCTGCTCTGGGAGCGATGGCCGGGGCGCATCCTTGTCACGATCCTCTTCGTCTTGCCCCCGCTGCTGCTGCTCGAATGGCTCGGCTACCGCCTGGTCGCCCGCTATCGTTCCTACCTCTCGCGTTGGCTCGGGCTGACGGCCTGTTCCATCTCTCCACCATCGCGTTTGGCGCCCGAGAAACCAGAAGAGACAGCAACGGGAACCCCCTCTGCCTCTTCGATTTGATCCGATTGATCCGAGGCGAGGCCGGTTCCCATCGTGGGGATCGCGAATGGCTGGAGAACTGAGGCAGTTATGCTCGACTTTCCATTGGATGTGCGGTTGCGGGAAGGGGCCATCTTGCGGATGCGTCCGCTCGAGGTCGGCGATCGGGAGGCCCTCATCGCGCTCTTTCACCGGTGCTCCGCCGAGACGAAGCGGTTTCGGTTTCTGCGCATGGTGACGTCCCTCCCGGACGCGATACTCGATCAGCTGGTCTCGGTCGATGGACGGCGTCACGTCGCCCTGGTGGTCGTGCACGGCGAGGGGGACGCCTCCCAGATCGTCGCCGTCGGGCGGTACCACGCCCGCGACGACTCTTCCGACGTGGCCGAGGTCTCCTTTCTGGTGGAAGACACGATGCAGCGCAAGGGGATCGGGACCGTGCTGCTCGATACCCTCGCCGAGATGGCGCGTGAGAATGGCCTGACACGGTTCAGCGCCGACGTGCTCGCCGACAACCGGACGATGCTCTCCGTCTTCCGCAAGGCGGGCTACGCCATCACCTCGGGCATCAGTTACGGCATCACCCACCTCGAATTTCCCATTCTCCGGTCGGAGGTCGCCGAGTCCCGCCGGGAGGCCCAGGAGGCCCAGGCGGAGCGGGCCTCGCTTCAGGCGGTCTTCGCCCCCCAATCGATTGCCGTGGTTGGAGCCAGCCGGAGCCCCGCCTCCGTCGGTGGATCGCTCTTTCGAAACCTGCTTCGGTGGGGATCGTGCGGCACCGTCGACCCGGTGCACCCACAGGCGAAATCGATTGCCGGCGTCCGCGCCTATCCCTCGGTCGAGGACCTGCCGGAGGCGCCCGAGCTCGTCTTCGTCGTCATTCCGGTCGAGCAGGTCCTGGCGGTCGCCCGCCAGTGCGGCGCCAGGGGGGTCAAAGCCCTCTGCGTCATCACCGCCGGCTTTGCCGAGGTGGGAGCGGCCGGAGAGGCGCTCGAGCAGGAGCTCCTCAGCGTCTGTCGTGCCTCGGGGATGCGGCTGGTCGGTCCCAACTGCATGGGGCTGGTCAACACTGCGCCGGAGGCCCGCCTGCTCGGTACCTTTGCCCACGTCGACCCACCGGCCGGCAATGTGGCGATGAGCTCCCAATCGGGCGCCCTCGGGATCGCCCTGATGGAGCAGGCCAGCCGCCTGGGCCTCGGCGTCTCCTCCTTCATCAGCATCGGGAACCGGGCCGACGTCTCGAGCAACGACCTCCTGCTCTACTGGGAATTTGACGAGGCGACCGATGTCATCCTGCTCTACATGGAGAGCTTTGGGAACCCGCGTCGATTCGCCCGGACGGCGCGTCTCGTCTCCCGCGCCAAGCCGATCGTCGCCGTCAAATCGGGGCGCAGCCCGGTCGGGGCGGAGGCGGCCTCCTCCCACACCGCTTCCCTCGCCGGCTCCGATCTGGCGGCGGACGCGCTCTTCGAGCAGACCGGGATCATCCGGGTCGATACCCTCGACGACTTCTTCTCGGTGGCCCGTCTGCTGGCGACTCAGCCGATTCCACAGGGAAATCGGATCGCTGTGCTGACCAATGGCGGGGGGCCCGGCATCATCGCGGTCGATGCCGCGGTGGCGGCCGGACTGGAGGTTCCCGTGCTGAGCGAGGAGACGCAGGCGAAGCTGCGCGCCGTCTTGCCCGCACAAGCCTCCGTCCGCAATCCGATCGACACGATCGCTGGCGCCGGTCCACAGACCTACCGGGACTGTCTGGAGATCCTCTGCGACGACCCGACGCTCGATGCCCTGGTGGTGATCTTCATTCCACCACTCGCGACCCCAACGCGCGAGGTCGCAGCCGTGCTGGCCGACGTCCTCGCGCAACGACCGGCGATGCGCAAAACGGTCGTCGCCGTCTTCTTCGACCCGGCGACCTCGCTCGTCTCCCTCCCCCTCTCCCGCCAGGGAGACAACCCACCGATGCCACGTGCCGTCCCGGTCTTCAACTTTCCCGAGGCGGCGGTCGCCGCACTCGGGCGAGCCGCGCGTTACGGGACCTGGCGCTCCCGACCGATCGGGCACCAGATCCACTTTCCCGTCGATCAGGAGGCGGTGCAGCGCATCGTCGCCGCCCATCCGCAAGGCGGGTGGCTCTCCCAGTCGGATGTTGCCTCCCTGCTGGCCGCGGTGAGCATCGAGATTACCCGGCCCGAACTGGTCTCTTCCGCCGAGGAGGCGGCGCAGGTCGCCGCGCGTATCGCCGCTCGCGATCGGGAGAAAGGCGGCAGCGGAGAACTCGCTCTCAAAGTGGCCGACCCGCCTGTCCTGCACAAAGCCGACGTCGGCGGGGTCCTTCTTCACATTCCGCCAGAAGAGGCGGCAGCGGCCTATCGGAAACTGGCTGAACAGGTTGGCCAACACGACATTCAGTTACAGGCAGCCAGTCTCATGCCGATGGCTCGGGCTGGAGTCGAAGTGCTGGCGGGAATGACGCTCGATCCTGTCTTCGGTCCCCTCGTCGCCTTTGGAACCGGCGGCTACTTCGTCGAGCTGATTCGGGATGTCGCTTTTCGGGTTCTGCCGCTGACCGACCGGGATGTCTCGGAGATGATCGCCTCGACCCGCGCCCTCCAGCTCCTGCAGGGCTATCGCGGCTCCCCTCCCGCCGACATTGAGGCCGTCGAGCGACTGCTTCTCCAGCTGGGCTCCCTCGCCGAGTCAGTCCCGGCGATCGCCGAGATCGATCTCAACCCGGTCATCGTCCATCCCCGTGGTCAGGGCATCACCATGATCGATGCGCGGATCCGGCTTCGCTCTCTGCAGGGATGATCTCCAAGCGGTCGGCCCATCGCGCGTGCCAGCCCCTCAACCGGCGGCACGCGCCCGTTGCACCCCGCGCTCGCCGAGCAGGATCGACGGCTTCGGCACCCGCTTGAAGCCGAAGCGGTAGATCGAGTGGTACTCCAGATGGGCCATTGCCTCCTCGACCGAGTCGGTCAGCTTGACCAGTTGCAGGTCCTCCGGGCTGATCGTGCCCTCCCGCACCATATCCTCGAGAAAGCGCATCAACGGTCGGTAGTAGTCTGTTCCCATCACCACCAGCGGGAAGTCGTGGATCTTTCTGGTCTGGATCAGCGTCAACGCCTCGAAGAGTTCGTCCATCGTCCCGACCCCGCCGGGCAACACCACGAAGCCGTACGAATACTTGACGAGCATCATCTTGCGGACGAAGAAGTAGCGGAACTCGAGCATCTTGTCGATGTAAGGGTTGGCCTGCTGCTCAAATGGGAGCCGGATGTTGCACCCGATCGAGGCTCCCCCAGCCTCGTGCGCCCCACGATTGGCAGCCTCCATGATCCCCGGGCCACCTCCCGTCATGACGGTAAATCCCAACTTGACGAGCGCCGCCCCGACCTCTTGCGCCAGTTTGTAGTACCGGTGGTCCTCTCCGAACCGGGCCGAACCGAAGACGGTTACGCAGGGACCGACGAAGTGCAGCCCCCGAAAGCCATGCAGCAGATCCCGCACGATCCGAAAGAGGCGCAGCGTCTCCGATCGTCGGGGTTGCGGCCCCTCCAGGAAGTAAGACTCACTTCGTTCCGGCGACGTAGGGGGCATCGTCGAATCTTCTGGCAATGCGGTTCGATTCATGAATGGTCTGGGTCCTCTCCCAACTGACTCTTGGTGGATGGTTCTCGGTCTCAGTCCAGCTTCGAGGCGGCCCGATGGTAGCGGGCGATGATGTTCGGATCCGGGTGGAGCGAGACCGCGCTCGTCTCCCGTCCCTCATAGGCAAAGAGGGAGAGAATGTACC
>JBEIJP010000070.1:0-9477 GCA_040380245.1 Acidobacteriota bacterium
TTGCGTCTTGGCGTCTTGAGCGAAGCGGGCGTGAGATTCAAGGATCTTCCTCCGCGATTTAGGAGAACGGGCTCACGGGAAGACGTGATTGCACCAACGAGACACAGAATTCACCGAGAAGAAGATAGGATCCCATGATATTCATCGTTGCCGTGAGTAGTTACCATTTTCCTGCCCATCGACGCCGGAAGTTCTCTATAATCCACCGTGGGGCTGCGTCCATCGACCCGGTCTAAGCGCCGCAACGAAAACCGCAAGGGAGAGCGTATGAATCAAATCCAGATCCGGGTGATGGCAATCACGGGTATTCTGCTGGGAGTTACCCTGGCGGCGCAGGCACAGGAAGCCTTCCGCCCGATCGTACTCAGCTTCGAGGGAGAGGTCGAGATTCAACGCGCTGTCGACCGCGGCGCTGCCGCCAGTGCCACTATGGTCAAAGCCCGCGTCGATCTGCGCGCACGGGAGCGGCTCCTCCCCGGAGACACGATCGTGACGGGCGGGAACGGACGCCTCGTCCTTGGGCTCCCGGATGGATCGCAGGCGGTCATCGCTCCCAAGACCACCGTCCGCATCGAGCAGCTCGACTCGAATCCGCGGACTCTCTTTCACCTCCTCAAGGGCAAGACACGGGTCCAGATCGAGAAGCTGGGCGGCCAGCCCAATCCCTACCGGATCAATACTCCGACCACCGTCATCGCCATCCGCGGAACGATCTTCGATGTGGCCGTCGACCAGGAGCAGACGGAAGTCTTTCTGCTCGAAGGGGAGGTCGAGGTCAGCAATCCCAGTTTTCCGCAGCAGATTCTGCGGCTCAATGCCGGGCAATCGACCCGCATCCCCCGTCTCCGTCCGCCCCTGCCCCCAAGAGGCTTTCGCCCCGGGAAGAACGACGGGAACTTCCGCCTGCGATCGGTGCCCAATGGACCTCCCCGTCCGAACCAGGGTCGCATCGCGCGCGGGAATGAGCCTCCAGGGTCAGCACCGGGGCGCCCACCCGGAGGTCGTCCGGGTGGGGGGGGCGACCCACGCGTCGGCCGTCCGCAACCAGGCGGATTTCCGGGGCCCTCCAATCGGCCAGGTCTGCCTCCGGCGGGCCCACCGCGTTCCCGGCCTGGCGGGCAACGCCCTTGAGAACGAACATGCCGTCGACTCCCAACGTCAAGATTCTCGTCGCCGATGACGAGAAGGCCTCGCGGATGGCCCTCGAGATCCCCCTCCGCCTGAGTGGATATGAGGTAACGACTGCCGCCGGGGGGCGCGAAGCGATTGCTCTCGCCCGGGAGCGCCGCTTCGATGTCGCGCTCGTCGATATCTACATGCCCGATCTCAACGGGCTGGAGGTCCTTCACACCCTGCGGGAGATCGATCCGCGGCTCCGCGTCATCGTTCTCACGGCGCAGGGCTCCCTCGAGATCGCCTTGCGCGCGATCGAGGAGGGCGCCTTCGAGTTCATCGCCAAGCCCTATGCCATCGAGGAGATGCTGGCACTGGTCGAGCGCGCTGCTGGCCATCCCCTCATCCAGTCCGTCCCGACACCAGCTCCAGAGCCATCCATTTCCGCTCTGGGCTCCGCCTCGGGTCTGATTGGCCACAGCCCGGCGATGGTCCGCGCCTACAAGCTGACCGCCCAGGCCGCCCGTTCCCACGCGACCGTGCTGATCGAGGGGGAGTCCGGCACCGGCAAGGAGCTGATCGCTCGCGCGATTCATCGACACAGCGCGCGGGCCAACCACCCCTTCACCGCCGTCAACTGCTCGGCTCTCACCGAGACGCTGCTCGAATCGGAGCTGTTCGGGTACACCAGGGGCAGCTTTACCGGCGCCCAGGCCGACCGAGCCGGCCTCTTCGAAAGCACGGAAAAGGGGACCATCTTTCTCGACGAGTTGGCGGGGACCAGCGCCTCCTTCCAGGCGAGCCTGCTGCGCGTCCTGCAGGAGAAGGAGGTCCGGCGCGTGGGAAGCCGCGAGGCCCGTCCGATCGATGTCCGGGTCATTGGCGCGACCAATCGCAACCTCGAGGAGCTGGTCGCGCGGGAGCAGTTTCGCGCCGATCTCTTCTACCGCCTGGGCGTCCTGACGATTCAACTTCCGCCGCTCCGCGAGCGGGGGCCGGAGGACATCGCCCTGCTGATCCACCACTTCCTCCGTGGCCATTCCCGGCAGCGGGGAGACGAGATCCGCCTCAGCGAGACGGCGCTCGATCTGCTCGGCCGGTATCCCTGGCCGGGCAACGTCCGGGAACTCGAGAACACCATCGCGCACGCCGCCGCGGTCTGCAACACCTCCCTCATCACCGTCGACGACCTTCCGCCTCGCGTCGTCGAGCGGGTCTTGCCGGCCTCGCCCGCCAAACCGCGAGCGGTCTCGCTGATCGACGACCGTCCGACCCTCGCCGAACTCGACCGGCGCTACGCGCAGCTGATCCTCTCCGAAACGGAGGGCAACAAGTCACGGGCCGCCGAGATCCTCGGAATCGATCGGCGCACCATCTACCGGCTGCTCGAGATGCCGGAGGCGGCGGAGTGAGCAGCATGCGACGGGACCGCCCATTCTCGCAGTGGCCATTGTCGATCTTTCTGCTGTTGGCGGGACTGGCTCTCGTCGTGGTCGTGACCTGGTCCTTTCCGGCGTTGACGCTCGCCTCACAGACCTTGCTCTTCCGGATTCGTGGAGCCTTCGTTCCCTCGCAGGAGATCGTCGTGCTGGCGATCGACGACCACAGCATGCGGGAGATCGGTCCGTGGCCCTGGCCGAGAACGGTCATGGCGGAGGTGATCGACCGGTTGTCGAAATCCCAGCCGCGCGCGATCGGGATCGATGTCATCTATGCCGAGGCGGCCACCGAGGGGCCAGAGCACGAAGCGGACGCCCGTCTCGCCGAGGCGATCGCCCGCAGCGGGCGGGTCGTCCTGCCGGCACGGTTGTACGAGACTCCGTCGGGCACGGCTCCCTCCTCGATCGAATGGCTGCGACCCGCCTCGCCCTTCGCCGAAGGGGCAGCCGGGGTCGGCCACGTCCACGTCGCGCCCGGCGTCGACGGAATGGTCAGAACCATTCAGCTCAGCAAGGCCAACGATCGGGGAGAACAGATCTGGGCATTCGGGCTGGAGGTGATCCGGCTGGCGGAGGGAATCGGCCCCGGCGCGATCGATGAACGACCTGATTCGCTCCACGTTGGAAGCTATCAGATCCCCGTCCTGTCCACTCCCGGGGACGACGTCTCGGCGAACCAGCCGCGGGGCGTAACCCGGCTCCGAGCCAACGAGATGTTGATCAACTTCGCGGGAGGCTCCGGCACGTTCCCGACCCTCTCGATCGTCGATCTGCTGGGCAATCGACTGGCCCCAGATCTCTTCCGCGATCGCATCGTCCTGATTGGAACGACCGCGCCATCGATGGGGGACTCGCGGATTGTCCCCTTTATGCATTACGGGCAGGATGCGGCGCAGGGGGGACGCGAGATGCCCGGCGTCGAGATTCACGCCAACGTCATCAACACTATCCGCTCGCGTCTCTTTGTCCGGCCCGTCTCCGAGGGAGCCGCCTTTCTGGCCGCGCTGCTGACGATGCTGTTGACCATGCTCTTGATCCGTCGGCTCGACGGTTGGCGGTTGATGGGGGCGCTTGGCCTGCTGTTGCTGGCGATGCTTGGCGGCTCCTACCTGGCCTTCAGCCGCCTGCTGGTCATGCCGCCCCTCGTGCCGATGCTCACCGGATTTGGCATCGTCATCCCGCTTCTCATCAGCCGCTCCCTCGAGGTCAGCCGCCAGCTCGACCACCGCCTCGCCGCGCTGGCCGAGAGCCAGGAGGGCTTGCTCCCGGATCCATCCGCCATCCGAACCGTCCGCTCACGCACGTCCGCCGATGCCCCCGCGCCTCTCCAGTTACCCCGGGGATTCGAGTGGAAGTTGCGGACCGTCGAGAATCTGACGCACCGCCTGCTCGCGCGAATGGGCTTCATCCAGCGGGTCCTGACGAGCATGGGCGAGGGCGTCATCGTCACCGACCTCGAGGGTCGGATCATCCTGGCCAACGCGATGGCGGATCGACTCTTCGAGATGGAGGAGGAGGGGCTGGTCGGACAGCCCCTCATCGAACTGCTGCGGCAGACGGGGCGCGTTCGCCGAGGGTCGCTCACGTCCGCGATCGAGAAGGCGCTCGGGCAGGAGTCCCTCCAGCTCGACTTCACTTTTGAATCGGCCACGCCGCGACACTACTCGCTCTTCCTCTCAGCCCTAGTCGCCGAGAGCGACGGCCAACCCGGGACTGTCGAGTCCCCGCCCCAGGTGCGAGGCCTTGTCGTGCTCATCTCGGACATCACCAAACGGGTCGAACTCGACCGGATGAAGACGGAGACGCTCCAGCTGGTCTCGCACGAGCTGCGTACGCCGCTCCATTCCATCCATGCCTTGAGCGATGTGCTGCTCCGCTTTCCAGTCTCGGAGGGGGAGTCGCGCGAGATGCTCTCGACGATCCACACCGAAGCGCGCCGCCTCGCCGAGACCATTCACGACTATCTCGACCTCAATCGGCTCGAGTCGGGGGCGCGCCCTCTTCAACTGGCCCCGACAGACCTGCGGGCCCTCATCGGCGACTGTTGCCGCAGCCTCTCTCCCCTCGCCTCCCAGAAGGGGATTCGCCTGGTCGAGGATCTCGATCCGGAACTGACCTCACAGCGCGTCGACGCCAATCTTCTGACCCACGCCATCACCAACCTCCTCTCCAACGCCATCAAGTACAGCCCGACAGGAACGGAGGTGACGATCCAGGCCACACCGGAGTCGGAGGGGACGACCATCCGCGTACGCGACCAGGGTTATGGCATCCCGGAAGAGGCGCAGCAGCGGGTCTTCGAGAAGTTCTACCGGCTGGAACGGGATCAGTCGGCCGGTGCGATCGGCTCCGGTCTCGGACTGGCCCTCGTCAAGGAGATCATCGAGCGCCACTCCGGGACGATCGAGATCGTCACCCCCGCCTCCGGCGGAACCGAGTTTCGCCTCTTCCTCCCCCTCGCTGTACATCGCCGCCACAGTCGCTTCTGATTCCCTCCGGCGCTCTGTTGAGAATTGTCACATTGAAACAAGACACTACCGCTCCCGCAAAATAAACTCATTGAATACAATCACTTAGAACCTCCCCTTTTCAGGATTCCGCTGTGGCACGCGCTTTGTATATGCCTAAGGCGTGCCCGGACGACAGATCAGGGCACACCGCGATCACGAAGCGCCCGGCCGCGAACGTCGCCGGGTCGAGATCAACCAGCAACAGAAGAGAGGGAGATGAGCTCATGATGAATCGGACACGTAAAATGATGATGACGTTGGGAATGGTGGTGATTGGCGCGATGGGAGTCTTCGCGCAGGGAAGACCACAGGATCCCCTCGCACCGCTCAAGCGGGCGATCTCGCAAGCCTCTGCGCCGACACTCTCTCCCGCCCAGGAAGCGGCCCTGACGACATTGATCAACGAGTACAAGGCGGCGCTGCCGGACGAATCGGATGAGGTGATCGAAGCGGCTCGCGAGGCATATGACGCGGCGATCCTCGCCGGGGATTTCGCTGCCGCGCAGGTCCAGGCGACGACTCTGACGACACGTGGAGCGCAGTTGCTCGACGCCAGACTGCAGGCCACTGCCCGCTTGAGCATCGGGTCGATCGCCGTCCTCAAGAGCGGTGGCCAGTACAACCCGCTGGTCACCAAGTATGGAACAGACCGGGTCCTCCAACTCGTCAGCCTGCAAGACGCCCGGGGAGGAATCGGGGGTGGTCCTGGCGGTCCGGGCGGCGGACGCCGGTAAGACAGGCCCCCCAGCACCCCTGGCTGGCCCCTGCGAGGGAGGGAAGGCTCACTCCCTCGCAGGGCGCTCGATCGAAAACGGAGGTTTGGATTCGGTCTGGGGTACGTCCTGACTACCCAAAGCGGGGAAAGGCTTGTAGGATGTCGTCGGACCGAACCCTTCTCCTCTGCTTCGCTGTAAGACGCTTGTGAGATCGGTTCCAGAATTGAGAGAAAGCACGGGACAAACGCCATGGCGATCGATCTGACACAAACGCATGACCTCTTCACCTCCGACGCAGCCTACCGGTTCCCGGAGGCGACGCAACTACTGACCCCGGCCCTCCTGATCTATCCCGAACGGGTCGAGGCCAATATCGAGGCAATGATTCGGGTCCTCGGGGGGCAGGTCGATCGCTGGCGTCCGCACATCAAGACGACAAAGCTGGAGTTTGTCATGCGGCGTCTCGTCGAACACGGCGTCACCCACTTCAAGTGCGCGACGACGCTCGAACTGGTGACGGCCTGCCGCGCGGGAGCGAAGGACCTGCTGGTCGCCTATCCGGTGGTCGGTCCCAACGCGCGTCGAGTTCGTGAGATCATCCAGGAGCACCCCGGAATCCGATTCTCCGTGCTGGTCGAAAACCCAGTGCAGGTCGAGACCTGGCGCGGCAGCTCGATCGACCTCTTCATCGACATCAATCCGGGAATGAACCGGACAGGGATCGAGCAGACAGAGGTCGACGAGGTGGTCGCGCTGGCGCAGCAGATCATCGAGCTTGGATTGACCCTCGGCGGGCTCCACTACTACGACGGCCATACCGGCGGGCTCGAACTGCCCCAGCGGGAGGCGGTGGCCCACGCTGGCTATGATCAGCTGATGCGGATCGTCGAGCGGTTGACGAGCGAGGGGTTCACGCTCCCCGAGGTCATTACCGCCGGCACCCCATCGCTGCCCTGCGCGCTCTCCTATCCCGCGTTTCAAGGCGCCGCGTTCCGGCATCGGGTTTCACCGGGAACGATCGTCTACTCTGACTACACCAGCCTCGCCCAGCTGCCTCGCGCCTATGGCTTTCAGCCGGCGGCGTTGGTGCTGACGACGGTCGTCAGCCACCCCAATGCCACCATCTACACTTGCGACGCCGGCCACAAGGCGGTCTCCGCCGACGCGGGCGTACCGACGTGTGTGGTGCTGGGTCACCCCGATTGGCATCCGCTCAAGCCGAGCGAGGAACACCTGCCGATCGAGGTGCCAACTGAGAGTTCCGCTCCGGCCGTCGGCGAGCTGCTCTACCTCGTGCCCCGCCACGTCTGCCCCACCGTCAACAACTTCAATGACGCCGTGCTGGTCCAACACGGCCACCTCTCTGAACTGGCCACGGTGACGGCCCGAGGACGTGAACAGAAGGTCTACGGCTGAACTTCCTACCCCTGGGCCACCGATCTCTTGCCTCTGCCAGATCCTCTCGTCAACTTCTCGCGGAGTTGTCGGGGGGGCTCTGCGCGCCGACGCTCTGCCTGACGTTGACCACTCGCGCCACCGAGTAACTCGACGCACCCCCCACGATCCCTCCACCTCAACGGGTCATCGAGAAGTGCTGGCGACTGGAACGGGACCAGTCCGCCGGGACCCATCGCGCGCGACTCCGGGACGATCGAGAACGTCCCCTCCCCCAGCGGAACTGTGTTTCGCCTCTCTCTTCCCTTGGCTGTACATCGCCGCCACAGTCGCTTCCAATCCTCTTCGCCGGTCTGTTGGGAATTGTCACATCGAAAAAAAACCTCAGGTTTCCCGCAAAATAACCCATTTAAATACAACAACTTAATCCTATCCCCTCTCACAATTTCACCGTGGCACGGTCCTTGTATATGCCCAGGGTGCCAGACGCACCGCAATCACGAAGCGCCCGGCAACGAACGCGACCTGGTCGAGCTTAACCAGCGGCAGAAGAGGAGGAGCAGAACCACGCTGAATCGGACACGGGACAGGACGGCCATCGAGTTACGCAAGGCAGATCGTCCAGTTTTGCCGAATGAAATGGAAGAAGACAGCGGTTGGAATGCTGTCAGTCGGAGGAGAACCGGATTCTGACGGGTAATGATCTCGATCGACTGGAGACAAGGCCAGCGAAAGACCCAACAAAGAAGGAGAACATATGCGACCCTCGAAGAGAGACCAACGAAGCGACCGAAGGTGGAAGAGAGTGAAGAGAGTCTGGATTGGCGCGGCAATCACGGCGCTGCTCCTGGCGGGGACGCAGGCAGGAAAGAACTGGCTCCCAGGCAGCGGGGTGCAGGCGCAAGCGCCGCAGACTTCCGTCAGCGTTGACGTCGATCTGCCATCGGAGAGCACCGGCATCGCGGGAGGCACCCTGGCGGTGCGGATCTTTTCGCCGGCGAGCCGTTCCGGGATGCGACATCCCGAGGGGGCGCCGGTAGTGGTCCTCGCGCCGGGGGCGGACAATCCCGGCTCACTCGAAGCGCCCGTCCCACGGGCGAGCGGCGCGATTCGGATCGCGTTCCTCTATCCCGGCGGTCGCGACGCGGCGACGCAACGGTCGAGCGTGGGCACTTACGACTACCGCGGCGAGAGAAGCATCGCGGCGATGCGGGACGTCATCCTCTACGCCGCCGGTCAACTGGCCGACCGCCATGGGCGGCGAATCAACGAAGTGGCGCCCGTGCCGGTGCAGACCAGCAACATCGGGCTCTTCGGTTCGTCGAATGGCGGCAATATGGTGGTGGCGGTGCTGGCGCGTCACGGGGTGCAGTTGGCCCCGTACGTGCGGTACATCATCCAGTGGGAGTCACCCGTGTTGAGCCAGGTGGCCACCGTCGATGCCGGGCCGACCCGCCTCTCCTGCGGTAATAATCGTCGAGAGAGCCTGGCGAGCGGCAATCCCTGGTACCGGCCGGAAGGGAACAGCCTGACGGAGCTGGCGATCGATTACAGCCGGATCCGCTATAGCCCGAGCAACGCGTCGGTGCCGGTCTTCTTCGACGGGAACGGCGACGGTCAGTTCACGACTGTAGCCGATCCGGCACGGGCAGGCTGCCAGACGCCCGATCTCAATGGCGACGGTCAGATCTCGACGATCGAGGATCGACCGCTGGGCGCTTACGGCAGCGCCACCGGCAAGCAGTACTACTCGCGCCAGGCGACGGCTGCCCTGGCGATGAGCGGCACGGTCCGCAGCTGGCCAGCGACGATTGCGACGACAGAAGAGGCCAATACCTACTGGGATCTGCGTGAGGCGGTTCGTCTCTACGGCCAGGCGGTGAGCCAGGTACCCGCGCTGGAGGCGATGGTCCTGACCGGCTTTACCGATCACGTCCAGACGACGATGACCGAGAACGCGCACGTCCGGATGGCCTTCGAGAACCTGCGCAACCTCGGAACCTGGGTGCGGATCAATCCCGGTCGCCAGACCGCGATCCTGCTCGATCCGAAGCTCTCGACACGGCGGGACCTCCCTGACAACCCGCCCAACAGCGGGCCAGCCGATTGGACGGCACGTTCGAGCTACACCTATCCGGACAATGTCGAGAGCACCTACTGGGCAGCGGCGGTCTATGAGATGGCCGACCGGGCACGCTCGGCGAGGCGCACCGCGATGGGCGAGTCTGGAGAGAAGAGCGAGCCGTCGCTCTCGCAGACGTTGACGACGACGGGCGATGCGGAACTCACCCTCGTCAGCGCCAA
>JBEIJP010000071.1:0-9408 GCA_040380245.1 Acidobacteriota bacterium
ACGCTAAGGCGCCAGATTTGATTTCGCTGGTATCCTCGCCCCCAAGGTCAGCGGCCTGCTCGTCCGAGCCGGCCGCTTGAGCAAGCGGCGGGAGTGTTTGGTACTCAGCCGGGGTTTTGGCTGGACTCTTGAGAGACACCGATCGGCCCCCAGGCAGGTTGTCAGCGAAGTTCGAGCGAAAAAGGTTTTTGAGCAGAACGATCACGGTGCGAAAGAACAGTGAGAAGAATCGCTCCGCAGACGAGATCGAGATCCAGCGCTCAATTTGGAACAGGGAGGAAAGAGCATGACCAGTAAACCAACCAGCTTGCGCAAGGCCCTCAGCATTGGCCTGATGGTGGCGATCGGTGGATTTTACTCGTTGGTGACGACGAGTGCGTTGGCTCAGACAGCGGGCCGGCTGGCCGGAGAGATCTCCGTGACAGGTTCGGTGACGATCAATGGCGCATCGGCGATCGCGGGTGCGACCGTCTTCAGCGACAGTGTGATCCGGACGGCGCGGAACAGCGCCGCGATCGTCAGCTTGGGAAATATGGGCCGGATGCAGCTTGGTCCGGACAGTGAGATGACAGTCCGGTTCAACCAGGCGACAATGGGGGGGAATCTCTCTGCTGGACGCGCCATCGTCAACGCCCCGAATGGGGTGGCCATTACGGTGGTAACGGCCAATGGAGTCGCCACCTCGACGGGACGTCAGGCCTCGGCAGTGACGGTCGATGTCACGTGCGGCGACACCCTGGTCGCAGCCACCCGCGGAGAGGCCAGTGTGGCCTCCGGTGGTCGCGTCGAGAACGTCTCGGCTGGCAAAGAGGTGACGGTAGGAGGCCAGGCGACCTCCCGCTGCACCCGGAAGGAGCTGGCCAGCTTCCCCGCCTCCCTGACTGCCGCGACGATTGCCGCATTGATGATGGCTGGAATCGGCGGTGGCGTGGCCGGAGTGATGGCCTTGACCCAGGCCGATAATCTCGTGCCCTCCTCGATCATCGTCAGCGGCTTCCGTCCGTAACCCACAGTGGGCCGAGGCAGGGCTCCATCTGGGCGACAATCTCCATCGGCACTACATCACGTGCCTGGCCGTTCCTTATACCGGCGCCGACCTCCCCTTTCCTCCGGGAGTTCGGCGCCTTCGTTCTTATCCCCCAATCTCCCTCCCGACTGGTCCTCTCCAGGCCCGGACGGCTGCGGGTGTGGCCCTGCCACCCCTTCCGCGAAGACCGCATCAAACACTCTTCAAGTTCCCTTGCAACCATTCGTGGCGAAAATTCATCCGAAGCGAGTTCTTCCTGATTGATGAAAATCGGACAGCCGTCAGGTCAAGCAGTTGGGTCAAAGAGGTCGGTCAAGAAGGTCGGGCAAGCCAGATAGGCTGACCCGGTCGAGACACCACCGGACCTGAATCGGGAGCGGAGCGGAAGGAAACGGAATCGTGTGATGAGGGGGGATTGCCGCGACGGCACTGGTGAGATCCCGTTGAAGAACGTAGAAATGTAGAAATGTAGAAAAGCAGAAAAGCAGAAAAGCAGAAAAGTGGAGAAGGTGGTTATGGAGAGGGGCAAAGAGAGAAGATTCTGGTGGGGGATGGTCGTGTGGGTTTCGCTGGGGACGCTGGGCTTCGCTCAAGAGGCCATAACCTCGACGCCAGCGACTGTCAGGACAGCAGAGGCTACCCCGAAGCGTAGTGGGGCAGGCCATCGCGCTGACTACCGAGTTGGACCGGGCGATGTGCTGCTCATCGAAGTGGCCGGCGAGCCGGAACTGAAACGAAAAGTGAAGGTGATGGAGCGGGGAACGATTCGCCTTCCATACATCCCACGAGACCTCTCGATCGCTGGCCTGAGTGAGGCCGAAGTGATCGCCCTCCTTCGCGACGAGTTCACCGCCATTCTCAAAGACCCGCAAATCACCCTCTTCATCGAGGAGTATCACGCTCGCCTCGCCTCGATCGCGGGCGCCGTCCACCAACCCAAGCAGGTCGCGCTGACCCGGGAGATTCGCCTCTACGACTTGATCAGCCTGGCCGGAGGAATCACCGACAAGGCGGGCACGATCGTTCACCTGATCCACACGCAACCGGAAGACAGTCTGGAGGTGATCGATCTGCAGGATCTGGTCCGTCGTCCAGACCTGAACCGCGTTCTTCGGGATGGCGATTTTGTCAATGTGCCCGAGGCGGGAATCTTCTATGTGACGGGCAATGTCCGAGAGCCCGGTTCGTTTCCGCTGAAGGATACCATCAAATTGACCCAGGCCATCGCCATGGCTGGCGGCTTGCTCCCCGATACAGTCCGTCGGGAGATCAAGCTGGTGCGGGCGACCGATGCCGACCAGACCAAGACGACTGAAACGATTGTCGATCTGCAGGAGATCGAACGGGACCCACGGAAGGATCTTCTCCTGAAGCCATACGATGTGGTGATGATCCCAGAGTCTGGACGCTCGAAGCAGACCAAGTCGCTCTTGCAAGCGCTGGCGGGTGGATTTGCCAGCACACTTGGCTGGGTCCTCCTCCGCTAGCAGCCCGGACGCCTTCCGGAGGTGGCCCGCAGGTCGCCTGAGCGCCGCTCCCACTCTCCTCACTTCCGTGAGGTCCGCTCTGCCTCTATCTTTTGACACCTGTAAGCCCCAATAACCATCCCTCCAGATGGTCTGACATCCTGATGGATAGATAATGGAATCGAGACGATGAACCTTGACGATCAAAAGCCACGGGCATTGCCTTCCCTCTCCAATTCTGGAAAAGGGAATGGAATGGGATTGGACAGTCCGCTCGAGGAGGGGGCCGTCCCTTCTCCTGGAAGGCGGGGACAGGGAGGGTATCCGGGGTATAACCGTGCGAGCCCGGTCCAGCCGGAAAAGAACTCCGTGCGCGAGTACTGGCGAATTCTTCGGAAGCATCGATGGACCGTCCTGGCGACCCTCTTCGTCATGGTCTCGATCGTCACGATCGGGACGGTGATGAGCCAACCCGTCTATCGCGCGCAAGCCCGGATCGAGATCGGCAAGGAGACGGAGCGGGTGCTGGCCGGCCAGCGGATCATGGAGCTGGAGACGGCCAACGTCTTCAACCCGTTCTACCTGCAGACCCAGGTCGATATTCTACGCAGTCGGGACATCTCCCGACGGGTCATCCAGCGGCTCAATCTGGCCGAGCACCAGGAGTTTCAATTACGGGAAGCGGAGTCTCTCCCCGAGCACGAGCGGGAGGTTCGCTTAGTCAACGCCTTCCAGGGGAGATACGATGTCGCGGTCGGTCGACAGAGCCGGGTGGTGACCGTCTCCTTCGACTCCTACAGCCCAGCCCTGGCCGCAGATGTCGCCAACACAGTGGCGGGGGAGTATATCGCCTGGTCGATGGAGAGCCGGCTGCAGGGGCTGGGCACGACACGGGAGTTTTTGAGTCGCCGGGTCGAGGAGGCGCGCAATGAGCTGCGCGCTTCCGAAGAGGCCTACACTCGCTATCTGACCGACCGTCGGATCATCTCGCTCGACGATCGAGGCAATATCGCGCTGGCCCGAACCGAGGAGCTCAATCGTCAACTGGTCGACGCCGAGAATGATCGGCGATCGGCCGAGGCGCTCTACCAGCGCAGCCGGCAGGTCGCGGCGGACGAGCTGACCCCCGTGCTCGCCGATCCGACGATTCAGGCACTGACCCGGGAGTTGAGCCGGCAACGCCAGGAGATGGCCAACCTGTCGGCTCGCTACCAACCCGGGTACACGGCCGTGCGGCAGGTGGAGGAGCAGGTCAAGCAGCTCGAACTCCAGTTGACCGAGGCCAAACAGCGGATTGTGCGGAATGTCGAGACCCAGTTTCGGGTCGCCCGAGCGCGGGAAGATGATCTGCGTGGGGCGCTCCTGAGATCGAAAGGGGAGACGATCCAGCAGAACCGGGAGTCGACGGAGCTGAACCTGATCAAGCAGAAGACGGAGACAGACCGCAAGAACTACGAGGATCTGCTGCAGCGGCTTCGGCAGGCGGAGGTCGAAAGCGACTTTCGGCCAGCCAATATGCGAATCGTCCAGCGCGCCGAAGTCCCGATCACGCCGGTTCGCCCCAACCGGGTTCTCAACATTGGGTTGGGCCTCTTGATCGGGTTGGCGCTCGGGATCGGCATGGCCTTCTTCATTGAGTATTTGAACAACACGGTCAATACGGCAGAGGAGGTGGAGCGGATTCTACAGCTGCCCTCCCTGGGAGCGATTCCGTCGCTGGAGACGTTGACTCGTCGACGAAGCTTGCGAGGCCGGACAGCCCCGCGGGTTCCCCTCGAGTCTGGCTTGGGAACGACGGTCACCCGGGCTGAGTTGGTCTCGACCCACGAATCGGTCTCCTCGTTCGCGGAGTCCTATCGGGCGCTGCGAACCTCGCTCCTGCTCTCGTCGGCGGAGCGGGCTCCCCGCATCATGCTGGTGACGAGCAGTTATCCCGCCGAAGGAAAGACGACGATCGCCTCGAACACGGCGATCTCCCTGGCGCAGACGGGGGCGCGGGTCCTGGTGCTCGACGCGGATATGCGGCGTCCGCGCTGCCACCGCATTCTGCGTGTTCCCAACGAGGTTGGCCTCTCGACTTACCTCTCACGAGAGGTCGAGCTGGAGCGGGCGATTCAGCCTCACGAGATTCCGACACTCTCGATCATGCCAGCCGGGCCCATTCCGCCCAATCCGTCGGAACTGCTCAGCTCCCCGAAGCTGCGCGGGTTGCTGGCCGAGGCGCAGGATCAATTCGATCACATCATCATCGACTCTCCGCCCGTCATTCAGGTCTCCGACGCGTTGATCATCTCCCCGCTCGTCGATGGAGTCGTCCTGGTCGTCAAGAGCGGCCAGACGCCACGCGAGGTTGTCCTGCGCGCCAAGCAGGCGCTCTTCGATGTCAACGCCAAGATCTTCGGGGTCGTACTCAACGGCATCAATCTTCGTGCGGATGGGTACTACTACAACTACAAATACTCCTACGATCAGAGCTATCCGGAAAACTGACCTCTGCGAGAGGTGATGCGCGCACGACACTTTCTTCCGATCCCCTTCTTCTTACTGGCGCTCTATACCGGGTGGCAGGTAGTCGCTGGCTATCTGGCGGACGTCCTGGTCACGGTGGGCGACGGAGCGACAGCCCGGGCCCAGGCTGCCGTGTATGCGCCGGGAGATCCACGGATCAAGGTCGCGAAGGGAAAGTACCTGCTCTTCCGGGCGGAGACGCTCGATCCGCAGGCGGGGATCGAGGAGTTGCGGGAAGCGGTCCGGCGATCCCCCACCGATTACCGATACTGGTTGGAGCTGGGCCGTGGCTACGAGAGCACAGGGGCGGGAGCGGCCGCGTCCCTGGCCTTCCAGCGGGCGGTCGAATTGGCCCCCAAATATTTTGAGACCCACTGGACATTGGCCAATTTCCAGCTGCGGCAAGGGAGGATGGAGGAGGCGTTCGAGCAGTTCCGGACCGCGTTGCAGCTCTCGGAGGTAGGCGGTGGAAGGACGAATCCCCGGGCGGCCCGCAACGTCTATCAGGTATTGACAGGGCGGCTCGGACTGGACCCAGCCGTACTCGGGCGAGTCACGCCGAGTGACCGGCACGGCAGGATCACCCTGGCCCAGTTTCTGGTGGAGCAGGATGTGGTCGACCCGGCCCTGGCCGTCATGCGGCAAGAGGCCCGGGAGGATGATCCATCGACCAGGTCCTTTCTGTTGCAGCTCCTCGAACGAACTCAACGACAGGCCCGTTTTGGAGAGGCGTGGGAGGTTTGGAATCGATTGCGTGACCTTCTCGACCGACCTGTAAGGATTGACGATTCGACCCGGGAAGCGATCGAGAATGGAGGATTTGAAGATCCTCCGGTGGCGGAAGAGCTTCCGGCTCTTCGGCAGTCCCGACTCGGGTTTGACTGGTTGCTCGATCCGCACCCGCAGGTGGTCGTCCGTCGAGATGACGCACAGCCACTCCAGGGGACTCGGTCCCTCTATCTTCTCTTTGCCATTCCGATGGAGAGTCCATACGAGCACCTCTCGCTGCTGGCGGTTACCACGCCCGGCAAGGTGTACCGGCTGCGATGTCTGGTCCGGGCGAGTCAACTGCCGGTCGATCCTCCCTGGATCGAGATTCAAGATGCCGCGCGACCCGGGGAGGTGCTGGCAGAGGTCAAGCTCCCCCGCCAGCAGGAGGAGCCACGGCCACTCTCGGTCGATTTTGAGGTCCCCGCCGCGACGGGAGCGGTCCGTCTGCTTCTGCGGACCCCCGCCTATCGCACCGTCAACAGTCTGGAGCGTGCCTCCCTCTGGCTGGATGAGGTCTCTCTCCGTCCAGTGATCGACGCGGGGAGGGAAGGGGAGCCGTGATCAGGGAGTGGAGTGCCGGGCGGAACTGGAGCCAGCGTCTGGAGAGCGTCCTTTTTGTCGATCTCCTCGTTACCGCGATGGCGGCGACCCTCGCCTTTGGCACGGTCGAGCCGTGGTCGCTGGCGCTCTTCCAGCTCAATGCCCTGCTGGTGGGCGGGGGGCTGGTGATCCTGGCCGCCTTCGATCCCGCCTTTGCCTGGCAACGGCAATGGCTGGCCCTGCCGCTCTGGGGATGGCTACTCTGGGCCATCTGCCAGCTGGTGCCGTGGGGAGGGCAGGTCAGTTCGGCAGGCGCGATTCCACCCGAGGCCCTCTCGATGGACCAGCTGCGCCTCGCCACCCTCTCCGAGGCGCCCCACCTGACCCGGGCGGCCGCCGGCAAGCTCTTCGCGTTCAGCCTCTATTTCAGTACGGCTCTGCAGGTTCTGCGGACATCGTCGCGTCGGCGACGCACGGTGCAAGTTCTCGCCGCCTTCGGGTTGGCCGTCGCGTGCATGGCCATCCTCCAGCGGCTGACCTCGCCACGGACCCTCTACTGGGTCCGTCCCGTCTCCGACTATGTCGCCCCCTTTGGTCCCTTTGGAAATTACAACCATTTCGCGGGCTTCGTCGAGCTGCTCTTCCCCTTGCCTTTGGCCTGTCTCCTCTTTCGGGAAGAGAGGAGTGACTCGCGGCTGCTCTTTCGTCTGGCGAGCCTCGTCTTGCTGGTCGCGGGCATTCTCTCCATCTCGCGGGGCGGGCTCCTCTCGATCGGGGGACAGCTCCTGCTCTTCGGGATCTTCCTGTTGAGGCAGCCAGGCCGACGTCGCGTCGGTCGATCCCGGGGAAGCCGTGGATTCACCGTGATGGCAGGAGCCGGGGCGGTGGTCGCACTCAGCTGGTGGATCGGCTCACAGTCATTGTTGACGAGGCTGGCGACCTTCGAGCAGGGCGCGCGGGACTACTCGGTAGTGACGCGGCTGGCTTACTGGAAGGCCACCTGGCGGATCCTGCTCGACCATCCGCTGACAGGAGTCGGCGTAGGGGCCTTTCCCAGTGTCTACCCGCGTTATGGCAGTTCTTCGGCGCAATTCGAACGGGTGGAAGAGGTCCACAACGACTACCTGCATCTGCTGGTGGAGACGGGGGTGATCGGGGGAGGCCTCCTGCTCGCCTTTGTCCTTCTCTGTGTCCGTTCGTGGCGGGCTCAAGTCAAAAAGATGGCCACTGCGGGTCGGGGAGATCCGGCGATTCTCTACGGCTCGTGGATCGCGCTGGTCGGGCTGGCCCTCCACAGCTGGGTCGATTTCAATCTGCAGATTCCCTCCAACGCGCTGCTCTTTCTGTTGATGACAGCCCTCATCCCGCCGGCGGAGGAGGATCTGTCGTGATCAACCCCGGGGAGCGATCGGTCTACTGGAAGGTCTGGGAAGAGCGATGAGGCAAGGGGCGTGGGCCGAGAGGACGGTCGAGTGGCTGCGGGGCACGGGATTCCAGGAAGGCTCGGCGCCGAACCAACGATCCCAGGATCGCTACCGGAGAGCCCTGCTCGCCGGAGGCGGGGCGTTGATGGCGAGGGGGCTCCACGCTTTGACGCTCCTCCTCTCCGTTCCCTTGACGCTCCACTACCTGGGCGTCGAGCGGTATGGACTTTGGGTCAGCCTGACATCCCTGATCGCCTCGCTCCATTTCCTGGACCTGGGGATCGGCAATGGACTCGTCACCTCCCTGGCCGAGGCCCATGGGCGTGAGGATCGCGAAGAGGCCGCCCGGCTGGTCAGCAGCGCCTTCTTTCTCACGGTGATGGTGGCGGTGGTTCTCGGGGGGCTCGGCTGGGTCTTGGCGGGTTGGATCTCCTGGCCAGAGCTTTTTCAGATCCGGACAACCCGAGCGATGGCTGAGGTGGCCCCGACGCTCGCCGCCTGTCTGTTCTTCTTTCTTGTGTCGCTCCCGCTCAACCTGATCGAGCGCATTCGGGTCGGCTATCAGGAAGGAGGACGCTACAGTCTCTGGCAGATGGGAGGGACGCTGGCCGGGCTCGGTGGGTTGGGCGGGGCAATCTACTACCGGGTGAGTCTCCCCTGGTTGGTGGTAGCGATGCTGAGCCCACCCGCGATCGTCACGCTGGCGCAGGGCGCGGACCTCCTCTTGCGCCAGCGTCGGTGGCTGCTGCCCTCCTGGCAGCGCGTCGATCGAGGGGTGACTCGACGTCTGATCCGCCTCGGAGGGAGCTATTTTCTTCTGCAGCTGCTGACCGTGCTGGGGTCGACGGTCGATCCCCTGATTATCGCCCATTTTCACGGACCGGAGGCCGTCGCCGCCTATTCGGTCGTCCAGCGACTCTTCGTTTTTGGGTTTCTCAGCCAGTACCTGCTCGCGCCGCTCTGGCCGGCTTACGGGGAGGCCTTCGCGCGTCAGGATTGGGGATGGGTTCGGCAGACGCTGACGCGATCCATCCAGGGCAGCCTGATCCTCGGGACCCTCTCCGGGATCGTCCTGTGGGTTGGTGGAGAGACACTCGTTCGCTGGTGGGTGGGCGCTGACCTCTCTCCGTCTCCCTTCTTGCTGGGGGGCTTTGCGCTCTACTCGATCAGTGGGGCCGTCGGTGGCGCCCTGTCGCTCCCCCTCAATCAACCAGGGTTGATCCGGGGGCAACTCTTGATCTGCCTGGTCGCTTCCCTGGTCGCCCTGGGGTTAAAACTGGTCTTGACTTTCTGGGGCGGGCCTGCCGGAGCAGTCTGGTCGACGGTGATTGGCTACAGCATCTTCTTTCTTGTGCCCGGGTGGTGGATCGTCGACCGTTTTCTACTGGAGCAAGGAAGGAAAGAGGGGGCCGCTCGGACTCGTTGATCCAAAAGACCTTTGGCGACCTCTGGCGTGACACGTGGCGCGTACATCAGGGATCGGTCCCCATCAGGTGAAGCCAACCCGCTCAGATGTCGATGATCCGGAAGAGATACCGAAAAGGAGATCGGATGGTTCTCCCATTCAACTATATTGTGACGATCCATAACGCGGAAGCAGTCCTTCCCAGGGTTCTGCAGGGGATCGAGGAATGCGCCGGGGTGGGGGCAAGGATCATACTGGTTCTGGATG
>JBEIJP010000072.1:0-9396 GCA_040380245.1 Acidobacteriota bacterium
ACATGTCGATCTGCAAGCTCCCCAGGGGAGCCAGTACTGCGTCACTTCGACGATTGGAGGCGGCCCCGGCCCAACCACCTGCGTCACCGTCACGACACCGCCCGTCGCCCCGGGAACCCTCCCGATCGCCGCTGGACTCCCCAGCCAGCAGAAGCCTGGGAGCGTCCTGATCTACAACATCTACACCTCCTCCCCCAACCGGACCAACAGCGACACGCTGATCACCTTGACCAATACCAATCCCGCCAATCCAGCGACGGTCTCGCTCTTCTTCGTTGACGGTACGAGCCGCGCTGTCGCCGACCAGGTCGTTCAGTTGACCAGGAATCAGACGGTCAGTTTTCTGGTGAGCGATTACGATCCCGGCGTAACGGGCTACCTGATCGCCGTCAGCCTCGACCGGAATGGATGTCCAGCCGTGGCGAACGATCTGATCGGCGGCGCCCTCGTCAAGTTTGAGAGTGGCCATCGGGCCGGCCTCGCGGCGATCGGTGTTGCGGGCCTCCGCGTTGGAGACCCAGCGTGCCAGTCCAGCTCCCTGACGGCCACGCTCGCCTTCGATGGGGTGAATTACGACGAGTTGCCACGGGCACTGGCAGTGCACGGTCTGCCAGCTTCCGACAACCGATCCAGCTCGCTTCTGGTGGTCAATCGGATTGGAGGGAATCTACTGACAGGGGCAGACAGCCTCAACTCGCTCTCGGGACTGCTCTTTGACGACGCCGATACCGCGATCAGCTTCTCGATGGCCGGAGGGAATGGCCAGTTGCGCGGGCTTCTCGGGGACAATTTCCCGCGAACCGTCCCGCGGTACAGCACGCTGTTTCCTGTCGGAAGAACGGGGTGGATGAAGTTCTGGGCGTCGGAGGCGGAAGCCATCGCGGGGGCGTTGATCATCGAATCGACCACCGGACTCGGTGGCGGCTATAACCTGCAGTCCCTGACCACCACCAGCCGGGCGACGCTCACCATCCCTGTTCTTCGCCCTTGAGACCATGATTGTGCCAGGCGCCGGAGGTACGACACCCGTCTCCTGACAAAGGAAATCCGGTGACCGCAAAAGACGAGGGCGGAGGAGGGGGTCGCCCTTTCTCCGCCCTGCTCGACGCTGATGGCGCGCCCTGGATGGTCTGCTTAGTTGGGGTAGACCGGGAGGCTTGCCGTTGTCCCGGCGCCATCCGTCAAGCTCAGGTGATGGAGGTTGTGGGCTCCCATATTGCTGATTCCACTGGTCAGGTTCCAGATGACCATCGCCCCAACCAATCCCCGTGTGCTGTCTGGGGAGTAGAGTTTCATCCACCCAGTCCGGCCTGCGGGAATCGTCGTTGAAATCCGTGGGACGACCCGCGGGTTGCTGTCATCCAGAACCCGGGCATATTGGCAATTGAAAGACAGACTGAAGCTCTGTGACTGCTCCATGTCGTCATACAGGAGCCCGAAGATCGATCTGGTTCCCAGCCCGGCATCTACCGCGTAATCTCCCCCAATCGAGTTGAGGATCAGCAACGTTCGATCCCCGGCGGCCCGACTCGGAAAGTTGGCCATGGCCACCGCCGCTGGAAGTCGATTGTACCCTCCTGCCTGCCCGTTGAATTGGATTGAGACCGTTGGCGACGCTCCGGTCCCAGATGGAATGGCGGCGCCGGATGTCCAATTGGCGGCGAAGCTGATGGCCGCCAGCCCGACAGACTTCTCCGCGTCTCGAAAGTAGAGGTCTCCAATCAGGAAGTTATGAGCGATCGGCAATCCTTCCGCATTCTCCGCAACGGCCATTACATACCCCGTCACATCTGGATCTACGTCAGACAGGGAGAGGGAGAGCGTCTGATTTTGCGTCAGCGTCGATTTGAAGTCAGCGACCGAGCAGCTCTGCGTCACGAAGAAGAAGTGGACGATCACGGGTCGGCTGACACTGGCATTGGTGATGTTGAGCGTCGTATTTCGCTGGTTCTGATTGGCACTGTCCGAGCTGTAGTAGTTGTAGATCAGCAAGGAACCAGGTTTCTGATCGCTCGCTTCCGATGTGGCGGGGAGCACGGTCCCTGGATCGGCAGCGAGCGCTGGGCTGCCCCCGGCGACCAACAGCAGAGCAGCCGTCAGAAGGCTTAACGAGAGGTGGCGCGCTTGAAAATGTGTGTTTACCTGAAAGTCGAACTTTGGTGAGGTTCGCATGTCAATTGTACTCCTCAAGGAAGGATGCCCAGGGGATGGCCACGCTGGACGTTGATTGGGTAGGGGTGTGCAAAGATCTGCCTGAACGGGGGGAGCCTCTCGGAAGATCGGTGGGGATATCCGAGCGGATGGTCCTGGTGGCGACTTGACAGCCACTGCTGGACATAACGGCAGATGACCAGATAACTAAATAACCGGGTAAGCGATAGAAGTCAGGTGACCATAGAAATCAAATTACAGTAGGAGTCGGACAACAAAGACGCCAGGGGGGGGCCTGATGATTGGAAGACCGGACTTACCTGATGGCTCGGGGCGAACCACCATCAACGAGGAGATGTATACCACTTCTGGCCGGTCACCGCAACATCTATTTTTGAGACACGGTGTTGGCGGTGCGGGGACCGCTGTTCTTCAGCAAGATCATCCGTCTTGCCAGCGGGAAGTTCTCGGGCTCATCCCCTCGACGGAGATCGATTGCCCAAGGCGTCACGCGACAGTCGGGAGCAAAAGACGTAGGCGGGATGCTCCTGATCTGGTTATGTCGATCGGTGTTCGATTCGTTTGAAGATCTCCATGACGACGAGCAGCAGCGAAGCCATGGCGACGGGGATGAGCCATTCGCTCCTCTCCACTGGAGAAAGGCTCAAGACGCGCTGCATGAGGGGAAGGTGCATGGAGAGGAAATGGACCCCCAACGCGCCCGAGACCCCGAAGATCAGAAAGTAGTTGCGCCGGATCGGCACTCGAAACGCGGAGAGGTACTCCGACCGGCAGTTGAAGACGTGGAAGTTCTGCATCAGCACAAAGAGGAGGAGGAGTCGATTGCGGGCCTCGGCTTCGCTCCAGTCGCCATCGAGCAGGAGTAACCAGTTGAGAAAGGCGAGGAGGCCCATGGTTCCCCCCGCAACGAGCGTCTGACGGATCATAAGGCGATTGAAGATTCCCTCTTCGGGGCGGCGCGGTGGTCGCTGCATGGTCCCGGGTTCGCCTCCCTCGAAGGCGAGCGCGAGGTGCTGAATCCCGTTGGTCACCAGGTTGAGCCAGAGGATCTGAACCGGGAGGAGCGGCAGGGGGACGCCGACGACGAGAGCGAGGAGAAAGAGGAGGACCTCGGCGGTGCCGGTCGAGATGAGCAGGTAGGTCACCTTGCGGATCTTGTCATAGGCGAAGCGCCCCTCCTCGACACCGGCCTCGATCGAGGCGAAGTTGTCGTCGGTGACGATGAGGGAGGCGGTGTCCTTGGTGACATCGGAGCCAGCACCCATGGCGACGCCGATGTTGGCCCGTTTGAGCGCGGGGGCGTCGTTGACGCCATCCCCCGTGACGGCGACAAAGTGGCCCATTCGCCGGAGGGCTTCGACGATCTGGAGTTTCTGGAGCGGGGCGACACGAGCGAAGACGCGCGCCTCGCGAACCGCGGCGAGAAACGAATCGGACTGCGGGTCGCCGGCCTCCTCGAGGGCACGGCCGGTGACCACCTTGTTTCGTGCCTCCGACTCCCGCACGATGCCAAGTTCCCGGGCGATCGAGAGTGCCGTCAGGGGATGATCTCCGGTGACCATGGCGACCTCGATGCCGGCCTCCTGGCAACGGGCGACCGCGGCCCTGGCCTCCACCCGTGGAGGGTCGATCAGGCCGACCATTCCGAGCAGCGTCAGGGGCGGCAGGGCCTCTTCCACCCACTGACCATCGGCGGGAAGGGTCGAGACCTCCCCTTCGGCGATCGCCAGGAACCGGTGGCCACTCGACGACATCGCGTTGGCCTCCTTTTCGATCTCCGCGGCGTGGATCGGGACCGGGCCGGTCGGAGTGAGCATCGTCGATGCGCGCGGCAACAGGACTTCGAGGGCGCCTTTGATCGCGACCTTGACGCGGCCATTCTGGCGGTAGAAGACGGCGGCGTAGCGACGCTCCGACTCGAAGGGGATCTCGCCGAGCTTCTCGACCGCCTGGCGGACTCCCGCCGGCGGATGGTCCATCTTGTAGCCGAAGGCGAGCAGGGCGACGTCGACTTCGTCGCCGTCGTGCTTCCACTCTCCGTTCTCGAGTGCCAGAGAGGCCTCGTTGCAGAGCACGGCAGCCGCGGCGAGCCGGTGGAGGCAGCGCAGGCTGTTTTCCGGGATCGCTTCTCCACTCTCCGTCGTCACCGTCCCTTGACCGGCATAGCCCTCCCCATCGACCTGGAACCTCTCTCCGCCCGGCAGGGAGACGACCCGGACCGTCTGGCGATTGACGGTCAGCGTCCCCGTCTTGTCGCTGGCGATGAAGGTGCAGCTGCCGAGCCCCTCGACGGCCGTCAATTTGCGGACAATGACATGCCGTTTGGCCATACGACTGGTGGCGATCGAGAGCGCGACGGTGATGGCCACCGGGAGCCCCTCTGGAATCGCCGAGACCGCCAGCGCGACGGCGAAGAAGAAGACGTCGGCGACCGGCATCCCTCTCCAGAGCGCGACAAGGCCGAGCAGGATACAGGCCCCGACCACGGCGAGACTGATCTGCCGCGCAAAGATCTCCATTCGGACGACGAGCGGAGGCTTGGTCGTCTCCGCCTGGGTGACCGACTGCGCAATCTTCCCCAGCTCCGTTCCGATCCCGGTGGCGATGACCACGCCGGTGGCCCGGCCCGTCATGACGGTCGACCCGGCGTACGCCAGATTGACCCGCTCACTGGTCGTCAGCTGTGCCGCGAGGATGTCGGGCGTCTTGTCGACGGCCCGCGATTCCCCAGTCAGGAGCGACTCGTCGATGCTGAGATTGTTGGTCTGGAGGAGCCTCAGATCGGCTGGAACCCGCTTCCCCGATTCGAGCAGGACGATGTCGCCCGGGACCAGCTCCTCGGCGTCGATGCCACGCTCGGCCGCGCCCCGCCGGACACGGGCCATAATTTTGAGGAGCTTCTGGAGTCCGGCGGCGCTCTGTTCCGCTTTCCACTCCTGGAATGTCCCGAGCCAGGCGTTGAGCAGCACGACGATGAGAACGAACCCGCCATCCGTCCAGTCGCCCATCCCGAAGGCGACGCCCGCCGCTCCCAGCAGGATATAGATCAACGGGCTTTTGAATTGATTGAAGAAGATCGAGAGGAGCGAGGGGGGCTCCTTGGATGGAAGGCTGTTCCGGCCATACTGATCGATCCGTGCTCGCGCCTGGTCCTCGCTCAGTCCGTCGAGGCCAGAGCCGAGGCGTCGGAGCACCTCCTCTCCGGTTGCCGCGTGATACCCGTTCGGGGATGTTCCCACCCCTGCTTCACTCCTGTTTGTCATTCGGCTCGACTCCTTCTTCCTCCGAAGCGGTTTCCGGTGATGATCGGCTGTCGCAAAATGCCGCCGGTGGGCCATTTTACCCCCTCATCCCCCACCCTACAGCGGGTCTTTGCGCACTTGATGGGCCCACAGGCTGTCCCGGCGCAAGCAGAGTGAAAAGAGTTTGCAAGCAGAGTGCCAGAGGGCGGCCGCGGAAAAGCTTCATCGAAGAGCGGTGGGCTCTCTCCGGAGTCGGCAGCCACCCGCTGACGATTGGCAGGAACGGATTCGATCGACGGTACAGGGATTGCCTGATTACGATTGCGTTCGCTGCCAGAGAGGTCGTTCGCCCGCGCTCAGCCCTTGCAGGATCGGGAGTGACCGCTGAGACTGGTGGCAGGCCTACCAAGGCATGCGCGAGTTGTCGGGCAGCGTGTATTGAAAGGGAGGGGAGATGGAGTCACACATCAAGTTAGGACGGATCTTCGGAATTGAGGTTGGTCTGCATTACACCTGGTTTCTGATCGCTTTGTTGATCGTCTTCTCCCTGGCGGGTCGGTTCCAGTCGCTCCATCCGGATTGGGGGCAGACGATGGCCTGGGGGATGGCCGGGGTCACGGCGGCGCTCTTCTTCGTCTCGCTGATCGTCCATGAACTCTCGCACGCCGTTGTCGCGCGGTGGCGAGGATTGCCCGTCCACTCGGTCACCCTCTTCGCCCTGGGCGGGGTCGCCAGGATCGAGAAGGAGGCGGAGGATCCGCAGACAGAGTTTCAGGTCGGCGTCATCGGGCCGATCACCAGCGCCGTCCTGGGCCTGCTCTTCCTGGCGCTCTCGGTCCTTTCGGGGTGGCGGATCCTCGGGGAGCCCGAGACACCACTGGTGGCGATGTTTGTCTGGCTGGGCTACATCAACCTGCTCCTGGCGGCCTTCAACATGCTCCCGGGCTTCCCGATGGACGGAGGGCGGGTCTTGCGGGCGGCGCTCTGGTGGCGGACAGGCGACCTGCTCCGGGCGACGCGAACGGCGGCGACGGTTGGGCAGGGGATCGCGCTGCTCTTCATCGTGCTTGGCATCGTCGGCTTCTTTCGGGGAACGGGGTTCGGCGGCCTGTGGATCGCCTTCATCGGCTGGTTTCTGCTGATGGCGGCACGCGCCAGTCAGACCCAGAGCGAGGTCAACGAACGGCTGCGCGGGATTCGCGTCGCCGACGTCATGGCGCGGGACTGTCCTCTCATCGATGGCCGGACCAATCTGCAGACCTTTGTCGATGAGTTCCTTCTGCGGGGACTCGGTCGGTACTACATGATCGTCGAGGAGGGGCGACCGGTTGGATTGATCACCGCCCATGAGGCCAAGGCCGTGCCGCGTCCCCGCTGGCCCCTGACCCTCGTCGAAGAGGCGATGATCCCGCTCGAACAATTGACGGTCGTCTCGCCAGAGATGCCTGTCAGCGAGGCCCTCGCGCTGCTCGCGCGCGCCAATGTCAATCAGCTGCCAGTCGTCGCCGACGGACGGCTCGAAGGCATCCTCTCGCGGGAGCGCGTTCTGCAATTTCTCTACCTGCGGGCTGAACTCGAAGGGTGAGATCCTTGCCTCTCTGCCAGCCCTCGTTCGGCAAGGGAGATTTCGGATCGTGCTTTGACTTTTGCACGGGCTGTGGCATATTGCCGCCACCGACGAAGCAAGCAGAACGGAAGACGATCTCCCGCGACGAAAGGAGCTGGTGGATGGCTTTGATGACCGATGCGATACAACCCTCCACGCAGGTGACAGAAGGGCCGGCCAGAGCCGATTCCGGTGGACCGGGGCACGTTCCGCTCGATGTGGTGATCATCGGCGCCGGCCTCTCAGGGATTGGCGCGGCTGTTCAGATCCGGCGTCACTTTCCCGCCAAGCGCCTGGCGATCCTCGAGGCGCGCGCGACCCTCGGCGGCACCTGGGATCTCTTCCGCTATCCGGGAATCCGTTCGGACAGCGATATGCACACGCTGGGCTACCGTTTCAAACCCTGGCGAAACCCCAGGGCGATCGCCGATGGCCCGTCGATTCGCGCCTATGTCGAAGAGACCGCCCGCGAGCACGGACTGCTCCCCCTCATCCATTTTGGCCACACACTGGTCCGGGCCGACTGGTCCTCCCCGGAGGCGCACTGGATCCTGACCGTCGAACACGAGGGAACCCAACGACAGCTCCGCGCGCGCCACCTGATGATGTGTGCCGGCTACTACCGCTACACCGCCGGCTACACCCCGGACTTTCCTGGGCTCGACGAGTACCGGGGAGAGCTGATCCACCCCCAGCATTGGCCGGAAGCGCTCGACCACCAGGGCAAGCGGGTCCTCGTCATCGGCAGCGGGGCAACGGCGGTGACGCTCGTTCCGGCGCTGGCCGACAAGGCCACGCACGTGACCATGCTCCAGCGATCTCCGACCTATATGGCGGCAGCGCCCTCGGTCGACCGGATCGCCAATCTGCTGCGCCGCTGGTTGCCTCCGCGGACCGCCTACTTCCTCACCCGCTGGAAGAATATTCTCTTCCAGATGCTGGTTTTTCAGTACTCGCGGATCTTTCCGGCCCAAATGGCCCAGCAGTTGATCAAGATGGTCCGGCAGGAGCTGGGGCAGGGCTATGACGTTGCGACCCACTTCACCCCTCGCTACAACCCCTGGCAGGAGCGGCTCTGTCTCGTTCCCGACAGCGACTTCTTCACCGCGATGCGGGAGGGCAAGGTCGATATCGTCACCGATCAGATCGAGCGCTTCACGCCGACAGGCGTCCGTCTCGCCTCCGGGCGCACTCTCGAGGCCGATCTCGTCGTCACCGCGACCGGGCTGCAGCTCCAGTTTGCCGGCGGCGCAGCGATGACCGTCGATGGGGAGCCGATCGAGACTGGGCAGCGCGTCCTCTACAAAGGGGCCATGCTCCACGGCGTCCCCAACCTGGTCACCGTCTTCGGCTATACCAACGCGTCGTGGACCCTCCGGGCCGACCTCCTCTCTGACTACTTCTGCCGCTTGATTCGCTATATGGACCGCCACGGTTATGTCGAGGCGCGCCCCGCGGGCCCGGCTCCGGAGATGGCGCTCCGACCCGCTGTCAACCTCCAGTCCGGCTACTTTCGGCGCTCCGATCACCTCATTCCGCGCGAGGGCGACCGCGGGCCCTGGACCAATCCGCAGAACTATCTCCGCGATCTGATTCGCTTTCGCCTTTCGCCCATCGCCGATGGGATCCTCTCTTTTCGGGCACGTTGACGGCGCTTCTCCTCTTCGGCGGCCACCCGGTTCGACCCGTCGCCGATGCGCCTCCTCTCCTTTACAAACCGGGAAGGGATCTGTACCGTACGCTGGTCCGTTGGTGTAACCATTCTGAAAAGAGAGATCGGAAGAGGCGGGAAGGTGGTCTGGGTCCGGGATCGACGACGCGGCTCAGGGCCGCTCGGCGTCCGTCTTACGTTGCGGGAGTGATCGGGAGATTGGGAATGAAGCGAATGACAGGGGTAGCCAGCAGCGGGCTGAGCCGGCGGAGTTTTCTGGCAACGGTCGGGGCAGGGGCCGTGCTGGCGGCGGGAGCGCAGGCGGGAACGGGACAAGAGCCACCTCGAATGACGAGCGGGTTGGTCGACTGTCAGAGCCATCTCTTCTTTCCGGCGGTGCTCGACCTGATGCGGAAGCGCCGGACGGACCCGCTCGTCTACGACCGGGACGGCACGACCTACCTCAAGATGGGCGACTGGCTACGCAAGGTGCCGCCCTCCTACGTCGACCTGGAGGTCAAGCTCGCCTCGATGAATGGCAGCGGCACGGCGATCACCCTGCTGAGCACCAACGACCCGGGCCCGGAATGGTTTGGCGAGGACGGACCCGCCGTCGCGCAGCTGATCCACGATTCGCTGGCGGCGATCATCGCCAGGCACCCCACCCGGTTCCGGGGGCTCTGCACGCTGCCATTGCAGAACGAGGCGGCGGCGGCGGCCGAGCT
>JBEIJP010000073.1:0-9388 GCA_040380245.1 Acidobacteriota bacterium
GCCAGATATCGGTCAACCAACCGTGGATCATCAATTTCCGGTGGGGATCGGAGTCGAGTTGCAGCCGACGCTCTCCATCGATGTCGATGGGAGGCTGGATAGGGAGAAGGGACTCGGACAATTGCATCCCTGGACGGTGGTAGATCTTCGATCTCAGATGCGTTCCTGTTTTCTTGATCATCGCCTCTGGCCTCTTTCTGGTTTCCCACTGTGTGCTACCTGATCTCTGACCACCCGAGCGAAGAACGAACTGTCGGAGGGGCAGTCCTGAGCGGTTCCAAACCCACTCTTTCAGTCGCCGCATTCGATGCAATCAATATGCCAGAAGTTGCCGAAGGTAGGCGTGTCGCCCAGATAAGGCCAAAGAGAGCCGCCGGTCGGGCGAATCGGCGAGGCAGAATGAGGAATCGGGCAGGGCGGTGGAGGATTGGCGCATCGACCGGACCATTCCAAACGGGGCCAATCGTGAACAGTTGGCGACACCCCGTCAACTGAATCAGACAGAAGATCGTTCGAAGATCGTGACTTGACAAAGGTTGGGTAATCTCTATGATTCAAGCAGCTGACCCCCTATTCAACTGACAAAGATAGGTGAAGGGTTATCTTCCAACCGAGGGCCGACCCCTTCCCGACTGGTGATCCTATGGGTAATGGTTTCGATCGGCAAGAAATACTGGTCACACCAGAAGCGAAATGCCGACGATTTTCTGGCGTGTCGCGCGCACGAAGCGTCAATGCGTCGCGCCTGATGGCGCGTCGGCAGGTTGGGCTCAAGCAGATCCGCCAAATTCCACTTGGGCTGAGCGAGACCGGTACGGAATGGCTTCGAATCAAGGAGCGCGCCGTCTCCGCCTCAACCAGTGAAGGCGCCGCAAGCGAGGGCAAGCGAGCCTTGGAGGCAGCCCAGCCAGACCATCACCACTTCGAGCGAAGAAGCCTGGTGAGTGGGCTGCGGTTGCGGGCCGACTTCGCGGGGCTGGACGACACTTCGTTTGCCCCACCAGACTGTCAGCTGGCGGTCGGTCCGGCCCACCTGCTCGCCGCGGTCAACGGGGCCTGGGCCATCTTCGACAAGAGTGGCCGACAGCTCCTTCGTCGGACATTCGAGGACCTGTTCGAGAATCTGGCGGACCATCCGCTGCTCTACCGTCCACGGGTCGTCTATGACGCGCATCGGGGCGGCTGGTTGATCGCCATCTGCGCAATCAGCCTCGACTTGAAGCATTCATGGTTCTTTCTGGCGGCCTCCGCTGGTCCAGACCCGACAGGGGACTGGTGGATCTGGGCACTCGACGCCCGGTCAGATGCGAGCATGGGAGGGTTTCGACCCGACGCGCTGGGATTGGCGGTCGATGCGGCGGGGGTCTACCTGACGGCCAATATGTTCACGGCGCACGGAGAGTTCGCCTATGCGCAACTGCGCGTGCTCGCGAGAAAAGACCTGGGAACCGGAGGCGTCCTTCACGGGTGGGACTTTTGGCAGATCCGCAATCCGGATGGAACCCCCGCCTTTGGACTGCAACCCGCCTTCCATCTGCGATCCACTGACGGTCAATACTTGCTCAATGCCATGACTCCAGGCGGCGGCGAAGGAGAGGCGCAAGGGCTGGTCCTCTGGCAAGTCGTGACCCGTGCGCGCCAGGCCCCTCAACTGGCGCGAAAGCTGATCACCACACCCCCATATCGGATCCCCCCGAACTTTCAGCCGGCAAAAGGCGCGGAAGGAATCGAGACGGGTGATGCGAGGCTCTGCCAGCCGGTCTACGGGCATGGTCGGCTTTGGGTCGCGCAGACAGTGCGTGCCAACTGGGGGGAGAACAGAAATCGTGCGGCCATTCGCTGGTTCGAGATCAATCCGAAGACAGGTTTCGCGATTCAGTGTGGCACTTATGGGGCTCCTGGATACCACTACTTCTGCCCTGCCCTGGCGATCGATCCGGCAGGCAACCTGATTCTCGTCTTCAACCGTGCCAGCGAAAAGGATCCGTCCTCGATTGCCTATACCGGTCGACGCCCGGAGGACCCCCCGAATCATCTGCGTGAGAGCATCGAGTTGCTGCAGAGCTCCGTCGCTGGAAGTGGCCCCTGGAGTCTCCACAACGCCGCTTGCGGTGCGCCCGACGAGTCGCTGCTCTGGGTGATGGGCCAGTATGCGGCCACCGATTCCGACTGGGCGACGTGGGTTGGAGGAATCGATTTCCTTCCCGAAAGTATGCTCCCCTCTCCTTCGACTTAAGCCAGCCCTTGCTGTTTCTCCCACGTGGCGTTCCTCCGCGCGATCCCTCTCTCGAGAGATCCTCCAGGTGTCGTCAGATGTCCCCGACAGATCGCTGAGCGCACCAAGGGTCCCGGTTGACGCTACCGGCCGAGAGGGCTACACTTTTCTTTTCGTTTTCCGGTCCCTGCGGGCAACGTCTGATCTTGGGCCGACCAATGCGATCTTGCAATCTCCAGAGCAACTGAACGCGATGCGTATACGATCTCCGAAACTGCTCATTCTCTCCCTGACCCTGCTCTCCTTGCCTGGTGTGCCGGGCCCCTCCGATGCCCTCGGACGAACCTCGACCAATGGTGGAATCACCCTCCCGGCTCGCCACGTCCAGGAGACAGTCGCGCCCGGGACCAACAACGGCAACCCTTACAGCGAAGTCCGTCGGGACACGCTGCTCAATGGGCTGCAGATCACCAGCCTGAGGATAGCGGGGCAGACGCAGATCCAGTGCGATCTGATCGTGCGGGCAGGTTCGATGTTCGATCCTGTCGCCAAGACTGGGTTGGCGGGAATGACACAGCGAACCCTCCTGGCGGTCAATCCCCGCTTGCGCGAGGAGCTCGAGTCCCTGCAATCGACGATCGAATGGGGCTGGAACTGGGATACCACCTGGTTTCGACTTCGCACCACTCCCGCGAGCTTCGAGCCGGCACTGGAGATCCTGGCGCGTCTCCTGGTTGTGGAGATCATCCGACCTGAGGCCTTCAAGGCAGCCGCTGAACAGCAGCTCGCGGAGATCCGCCAACCGCTCTCGGCGTCGAGCCGCGCCGATGAAGCGATGATGACGGCCCTCTATGGAGTGCACCCCTATGGGCACAACCTGCTTGGGTCGGCAGCCACGATTGGCAATCTTCGTCCGGGAGATGTCTACGACTATTTCCAAAGGTTCTATCTGGCCAACAACTCATCAGCGATCGTCATGGGACCGATCTCCCAGGAAAGGATCCTGGCGCTTTTCAAGGTCTTCTTCGGAGGATGGAGCAAGGGAGCGATCGTTCCCGCGACCTTTCGCCCCCCTCTCCGGATTCCAAAAGACCGGGTCGTAGTCGTCGAAGAGCCAGGGACGGACCTTGTCGAGATCCGCGTCGGACTCCCCGGGGAGAAAGCGACCTCCCCTTCCTACCTGACAACGCAAATTCTGGGACAGATCTGGTCGCAACGATGGGAGAAGGCCCAGACAGGGGCCAACGCCCTCAAAGCGTCGATTGTCGTATCGAGTCGGACTCTGGATGGGCCCCTCTACCTTCGCGCGACGGCGCCGGCCAAAGAAGCGAGAGATGCGGCGCGACGGATCGTAGAGATAATCGTGGGAACGGTCGCGACGCCGATCACCGCGGAGGAGCTGACTCAGGCAAAGGCCGTCCTCGCCAGGACCTATGAAAGCAGGTCTGTTGTCGAATGGTTGCAGGAGGTCGAGACTTTTGGTCTTCCGCGCAACTGGCCGCTCACCACTCTTCCCCGAATCGCCGCCATCACTGAAGCGGAGGTCATCGCGGCGGCCCGGACCCTGCTGGAACGAAACAACCCGGCGATCGTCCTGGTGGGACGTGTCGAGGAGCCGCCGAAGTCCACTCCCTGAGGGACTATCAGGGAGAAGCCATGACCTTGGAGAGACCCAATCCGCAGTTGAACATTCCTGGCAAAGACCGGGCGGTTCGCGCCATGTTCGAGGAGATCGCGCCAAGCTATGATCGACTCAACCATCTCCTCTCGCTCAACATCGACAAGCGATGGCGACGCCTGGTGGTGCGCCAGCTGCGCGACCTGATCGAACGGCCGGAGGCAATCGCGCTCGACCTCTGTTGTGGAACGGCCGATCTGACGATCGAGCTGGCGCGCCATACCCAGGTGATCGGCTGCGATTTCTGTCACCCGATGCTGGTTCTGGGTCACCAGAAGGTGGAAGGGATCGCCGGCCGGGCGTACCTCACCGAGGGAGACGCCCTGCGACTGCCCTTCGGGGAAGGGCAGTTTGACGCGGTGACCATCGCCTTCGGTCTGCGAAACCTTGCGCACGTCGAAGGTGGCTTGTCAGAGATGCGGCGGGTTCTCAAACCAGGGGGAAGAGTCGCGATCCTCGAATTTTCGCAACCGGTTCTTCCGATCCTTCGCCCCCTCTTTCAGTTCTATTTTCACCAGATTCTTCCGCGCATTGGGGGATTGATCTCGGGCTCTTCCGAGGCGTACCGCTACCTGCCGCAATCGGTCCGCCATTTCCCAGACCAGCGGGGGCTGGCGGAGATGATGCGTCAGGTGGGTTTTGAGGCAGTCCGCTATCAGAACCTGTCAGGGGGGATCGCCGCGCTTCACCTGGGCGAGCGCCCCCTCGCCTGATCTCTCGGAAAGGAGCCAGCAACTGCCACTCAACAAGCGGCAGAGAATGGGTACCATGATCGATCCACTCCAATTCTTCACGCAGCGGTTTCCCCTGACTGTGCGAGACATCGAAGACCTGCTGGGAGCAGCGCTCTCCCGTGGGGGGGAGTACGCCGATCTCTACTTCGAGTACTCGGTGACCAACAGCCTTGGCCTCGACGAGCAGATCGTCAAGCAAGCGGGGCGCGCTGTCGAACAAGGGGTTGGCGTGCGGGTTTTGATGGGTGAACGGACAGGGTTCGCCTACTGTGAGGCCATTACCCGGGAGGCCATCCACCAGGCCGCTTTGACGGCGGCGCGGATTGCCGATTCCCCGCGGGAGGTCGGGCCGGTCCGTGTCGGCCCGACCCAGCCGCGTCATGACCTCTACCCGGTCGAGTTGGTGGTTGGGCAGCAGCCAATGGGAGACCGGATGGAGATCCTACGGCTGGTCGATCGGACGGCACGCCGGGTGGATCGACGGATCCGCGAGGTCCAGGCGGGACTGACGGACGAGTACAAGGTCATTCTGATCGCGACCTCGGAGGGACGACTGATCGGCGATGTACGTCCCCTCGCCCGGATTCGCGTCTCGTGCATCGCCGATGAGGATGGCAATCTGCAATCGGGAGTGTCTGGGGGAGGAGGTCGAATCGGGATCGACCATTTCAGCGACGAACTGCTTACCCGGTATGCCCACGAAGCGGCCCGCCAGGCACTCGTCCAACTGGAAGCGGAAGAGGCTCCCTCCGGAACGATGGAGGTGGTGCTGGGGCCGGGCTGGCCTGGGATTCTGCTCCACGAAGCCGTGGGACACGGCCTGGAGGCCGACTTCAACCGCAAGGGAACTTCGGCCTTCTCTGGTCTGGTGGGGCAGCGCGTCGCCAGTGAACTCTGCACCGTCCTCGACGAGGGCTGCCTCCCACACCGTCGTGGGTCGCTCAACATCGATGATGAAGGAAACCCGACCTCTCAGACGGTCTTGATCGATCGGGGCATCCTGACGGGATACCTGCAGGACCACCACAGCGCGCGGCTGACCGGTGCCCCGCTGACCGGCAATGGCCGTCGAGAGAGTTACCGCCATTTGCCAATGCCGCGGATGACCAACACCTACCTTCTGGCAGGTGAGACGCCCCCCGAGGAGATTGTGCGCTCCGTCCGTCGTGGGCTCTACGCCGTCCAGTTTGGCGGGGGACAGGTCGACATCACCAACGGGAAGTTTGTCTTCTCCGCCAGTGAGGCCTACTTGATCGAGGATGGACAAATCACGGCCCCGGTCAAGGGGGCGACCCTCATTGGGGATGGCCCGTCGGCCCTGACACGCGTCAAAGCGGTCGGGCACGACCTGGCCTTGGATGAGGGAGTCGGAATCTGCGGAAAAGACGGGCAGTCGGTTCCCGTAGGTGTGGGGATGCCAACCCTGCACCTCTCCGAAATGACGGTGGGAGGAACGCGATGAACCACGAAGTGACCCGAGAGTGGATCGCTTCGATCGTCGAGCGTGCCTGCCAATCCGGCGCAACCGACGCGGAAGTCCTGGCCGTCTCTACCCGGGAGTTTTCGGTTGAAGTCCGAATGGGGGTCATCGAGAAGCTCCAGGAAGCTTCCTCGTGTGGGCTTGGGCTGCGCGTTCTTGTCGCTGGCCGGCAGGCATCCTGCTCGACCTCTGACCTCAGCGAGGCGGCGATCACCGAACTGATTGGCCAGGCGGTCGAGATGGCCCACGCGACTTCGGTTGACGAGGCTGCCATTCTTCCGGATTCATCCTCGGCCGCTTCTCGACAGGATTCCTTGCCCCTCTCCCTGGCCGATCCCGCGATCCCACAGATGGAGACCGTGGAGAAGATCGAACTTGCACGCCGGACAGAAGACGCGGCCCGATCGAGTGACCCGCGGATCACCAACTCCGAAGGGGCGGCCTGCACGACGATCGAGCGAAGCGTCGTACTGCATACCTCGCGTGGGCTGGGTGGCCAATATTCGACGACGCAATGCGGGCTCGCAGTGGCGCCGATCGCCCGCGCCAACGGTCAGATGCAAGTGGGGTACTGGGGGGATCGTCAATGTCAGTTGGCCGCCCTTGAATCTCCGGAAGAGATCGGCCGGGAGGCAGCCCGCCGCGCGACTCGCAAACTTGGCGCAACGAAGATTCCGACGTGTGTCGTGCCAGTGATCTTTGAAGCCGAGGCGGCCGCCGCGTTGCTGCGTGATCTCTTTGAGGCAGTCAACGGCACCGCCATCTACCGCCGCGCCTCCTTCCTCGTCGGCAAGCTGGGTGAAGTGGTCGCCTCTCCGCTGGTGACCATCATCGATGATGGGCGACTGCCCGGGGCGCTGGGGTCACGTCCATTCGACAGCGAAGGGTGCCTGACGCAGCGAACCCCTGTCATCGAGCAGGGGCGCCTTGAGCACTATCTTCTCAACACCTACACAGGTCGAAAATTGCAGCTGCCCACGACGGGAAACGCGACGCGGACCCTGACAGGACCGCCCGTCGTCGGGGCAAGCAATTTCTATCTCGCTCCCGGTCCATTGACTCCCACCGAGATCATTGCCAGCCTCGATCGTGGACTCTACGTCACGGATCTGATCGGCTTCGGCTTCAACCCTGTGACCGGTGACTACTCTCGCGGGGCCGCCGGATGGTGGATCGAGCGTGGGGAGTGGATCCACCCTGTCGAGGAAGTGACGATTGCGGGTAACCTTGACGAGATGCTCCGCGGGATCGAGTAGGTCGGAAACGATCTCCGATTCCGGGGAAAGATCGCCGCCCCCACGCTTCGCGTGGAACGGATGACGATCAGTGGTACCTGAACGAGAGGCGCTGGCCTGGGGCGAGCGACAAATGCCCCGCAGGCGGTCCCGGTTGACCGCAAAATCCCCCATTTGAAAGGAGAGCCAATGTTCGATGAAGAGAAGGTCGCCGCGGAAGAGGCTGAGAAACGCTCGCGAAGGAGAACGTTGCTGGCCTTGTCGGCGATTGCCGGCGCTGCGCTGCTGCTGCTGATTGGTCTGTTGATGGCGACCCAGCCGTCATCGAGCGTGGCGATCGAGGGGATTCAACGCGAGGGAACCGGCGAGTTCGAACAGTCTCGATCCCAGATCACCATCGAGATGGTCGAGACGATTGTCCACCCCAATCTCCTGGGAATGGCCCAGCACGAGGTTCGTGGCGTCATCACCAACCAGGGGCTGCGTCCCATTACCGCCGTCGAAGTGCGGGCGCGCATGGTCGGACTTGAAGACCAGACGATCGTCGAGACCCTCGGATACCCAATCCCACGAGCACGCTCGAAGCCGCTCTCCCCGGGTGAGCAGTTTCCATTCAGCCTCAAACTGGACCGACCGGGCAATGTCTCCGAAGATCTCGTCAAAGATCATTCCCTGGAGATTCGCGGCGTGCGTTTTTGATGAAGCGCAAATCTACTCGTGTTCGATTCTAAGCTCCGGTGACTTTTCCGTGAGAGGCATTTCACCCCCATCGGCTGCCCCGACGGAATCCACCACCCTCGTCTCTTCGACATACTGGGGTAAGATCGCGGCATAGACCTTACCAGCGATCTCCGCGGCACGCCGGCCGGCTTCCTGATACCCATTCGTGATGACAGTGACGACCAGAGTCGGCCGGTCGGCGCTGGTGAAAGAGGTGAAGAGGCCCAGTTTGTCTCGCTCGTCACCCGTGCAGGTCCCGGTCTTTCCGACAACCTGGCGAATCGGGCTGTAGGCGAGCTTCCCTGTGCCGTAGGTTACCGCGCCAGCCATCCCATCAAGAATCCGCTCACGATCCTCCGGGGTCATCTCAATTCGGCGCTTGAGCATCGGCTGAAAACTGGCGAGATCCTCCGCGGAACGGATCACTTGTGGCACAAAGAGGGAACCACCATTGGCGATCGCCGCAGTAAAGGCGGCAAGTTGCATGGCCGTCACGCCAAAATTGTCTCCGTGGCTGGACATGTGCCCCGTGGCCGCCAGGCCAGTATCGTGGGTAGGCAGATAACCCGGACTCTCCCCCGGGTAATTGACCCCGGTTCGTTCGCCCAGTCCATAATTACGCGCGTAGAAGAGAACGCGATCAAATCCCAGCATCCGGCCCAGTACTTGAAAGAGTGGGTTGTTGGAGCGGGCCATCGCCTCGCTGAGGGACATCGAGTGTCTCCTGGAGAGAGAGACCTCTTCGGAAGGGTCGAAGACCTGCTCACGAAGGGCCGCCAAACCGACGACCATCTTGATCGTCGAGCAAGGTTTGACCGGATACCCAACCGCCATCTGTTGGTTGACGGTGGTGAGAACCCGACCATTATTCGGGTCCATGACGACGACGGTTCCCGCCCGGCCATCGAGGGCCTCAAGGGCAGCCCGGCGGATCAGCGGGTCTTCTCCAAGGTCCTGGTCCTGTTCGATGTTGGCGGCCGCCAGGCTGCGGAGCATCTCGTCGCGGGCGTGGAGGGCCCGCATGCGGACAACATTCAACCGCCGTGACTGGCGACTCGCGAGGGCTGACCGAGACCGACGAGCCTTTCCTTTGGCAACCTTCGATCTCGATCCTCCTGCCGAGGAGGTCTTCTTCTTCGAGGAGGCTGCTTGATCTCTACTCTTCCTGCCAGTTTGCTTGGTGGGCCTCTTCTGCTTCGGAGACGGCGTCGCGGAAGCCGAAAGCGCTCGCGGGGTGGCCATGGCGCTTATCTGGAGCGACGCCGCGGCACCTTCAGCCCCTAACTCTCCAATTCCGGGAAGGGTGGCCAGCAACAAGAGACAACC
>JBEIJP010000074.1:0-9386 GCA_040380245.1 Acidobacteriota bacterium
CACCCGCTCGTGATTGGCCCAGAGAACCAGCGTATTCCCCCCCACATTGACAATGCTTCCGGTCATCCCTTGCAGGAAGAAGATCCCCATCAGCACGGCCAGGTGCTCTGCCAAGGGCGTCACGATGATCATCCCCCCCATCAAGACCAGCCCGCCAGACATAAAGAGGTGGACCCGGACACGATCGTAGAGGCCACCTACCCAGAGGGAACCGACCACGAATCCCATCGAGCGGGCGATAAAGAGAAGGCTGATCGATCGCAACGGCGAGCGAGTCTGCTCGGCCAGCGCTGCCAGCGTCGGGCCGAGCGAGGCGACCATCAAGCCGAGCAGAAAGAGGGCGCTGAAATATCCTAGATTCTGTTGGAGGCGAAGAGAGATTGAATTCAAGCAGATTTCAAGAACCGGGATGCACGGAGGAGAAGTGATCTCATCGACTCACCATTCGAGAGACCGCTGTTGGTTCGCCGCGAGGACCGGCTGCAAAGGGAAAGGGGCCGGAGAGACCAGCTTCTCCCCAACCCCTCCACACTGGCGCCGACCACAAGGGCAAGGTGGATGACCTGTCCCAGCCTTGCCGGATCAGGCAGTCGCCGGATTTCCTCCCGTGATCGGTGGGAGGATTGGTTTCAGCAACGGCTCCTTGTCCGCCGGCTTCTCTGTGTCCGACGAACCTGTCGGCTTGGGATCCTCTGGATCGAGTGGGAGCCCGGCAACAATCCGCCGAATCTGGACCGCGTCGAGAGTCTCACGGATGAGAAGCTCTTTCGCCAGCCGATCGAGACCTTCCCGGTGCTCGAGGATGATCTGCCGCGCGCGCTCGTACTGCTCCATGACGATTCGCTTGACCTCCTGGTCGATACGAATGGCCGTCTCTTCGCTGTAGTCCTGATGCTGGGCGATCTCCCGACCAAGGAAGATCTGCTCTTCCTTCTTTCCATAGGTGAGCGGGCCGAGGTTCGACATGCCAAATTCGCAGACCATCCGCCGGGCCATCTCGGTCGCCCGCTCGATGTCGTTCGAAGCTCCGGTCGTCACCTTCCCAAGGAAGATCTCCTCGGCAAGGCGGCCGCCCATGAGAATGGCGATCGACCCTTCGATGTAATCCAGGCTGTGGGTATATCGATCCCCTTCCGGAAGCTGCTGGGTCAGGCCAAGGGCCATCCCACGCGGAATGATCGTCACCTTGTGGACAGGATCGGCGTTGGGCACCATCAGTCCGACAATCGTATGGCCCGCTTCGTGATAAGCGGTGGTCCGTTTCTCCTCGTCGGACATGACGGCAGACCGGCGCTCCGAACCCATCAGCACCTTATCCTTGGCCCACTCGAAGTCCTGCATCGCGACCAGTTTTTTATTGAACCGCGCCGCGTTGAGCGCCGCTTCATTGACGAGATTGGCCAGGTCCGCCCCGGTGAAGCCTGGTGTTCCCCGCGCGATCACCGAGACGTCGACATCCGCTCCGAGGGGAATCTTGCGGGTATGCACGGCGAGAATCCCCTCACGCCCCCTGACATCTGGCCGGTTGACGATGACCCGCCGATCGAAGCGCCCTGGCCGGAGCAGCGCCGGATCGAGCACGTCAGGGCGATTGGTCGAAGCGACCAGGATCACGCCATCGTTCGACTCAAACCCGTCCATCTCGACCAGAAGCTGATTGAGGGTCTGCTCCCGCTCGTCGTGGCCCCCTCCCAAACCGGCCCCACGATGACGACCCACCGCGTCGATCTCGTCGATGAAGATAATGCACGGGGCATTCTTCTTCCCCTGCTCGAAGAGATCCCGTACACGACTGGCCCCCACCCCAACGAACATTTCGACGAAGTCCGAACCCGAGATGGAAAAGAACGGGACATTGGCCTCCCGGCAATCGCCCGCGCCAGAAGCGTCTTCCCCGTACCCGGCGGCCCCATCATCAGAACCCCCTTGGGGATCCGCCCACCCAGCTTCTGGAATTTTTGCGGCTCCTTCAGAAACTCGATGATCTCCTGCAGCTCCTCTTTGGCCTCCTCGACTCCCGCGACATCCTTGAATGTCACTCGCTTCTGCTGATTCGAGAGCAGCTTGGCACGGCTCTTTCCGAAAGAGAGCGCCTTGTTCCCACCGGATTGCATCTGGCGCAGCATAAAAATCCAGAAGGCGATGATCAGCAGAAAGGGGGCATACATGATCAGCATGTTGGCCCAGATCCCCCCACCCGACGAGGGATCGAATTCCACCTTGACCCCATTCTTCTTCATCGAATCAGCCAGGTCCCTGGCGACGAAGTCATTCCCGAGTTTGGTCGTGAAATTGGCCTGACTGACCAGTTTGCCATTGACCTTCTCGCGTTCGATCGTTGCCGAGGCAACCTGGCGGGCTTCGACCTTTTCGACCAATTCAGAATAGGAGAGCTGGACCGGCTGATTCGCGGATGGATTCTGGAAGAAGCGGTAGAGCAAGAGGGCACCACCGATAATCATTACCCAGAAGATCACTTGTCTCATTGTCGAGTTCAACGTCATTACCTCCGTTTCAAACCTGCGCGGTATTGTACCCGATTTTCTCCCGTTTGGCTCGCCAATTTCGGGACTTCCACAACCTGGAGTACCGTGCGGGGAGGATCGTCTGTTGAGGAAGACGGGAGACCCCAACCCGCTGCCACGGGAAGACCGGGAACCCAGACAATCGTCCCATCGCCAGTGACGACCACTGGGTAAGTATCCCGTTTGGAGCGTGGAATTTGATGTCGAATGAATAACGTTTTCAGCTTGAATGTGTAACGGCCTGGGTCAGGCCGATAGGTGTCCCCCGGACGTCGGGTGCGCACATAGAGGGATTCGAGCCGCGGCCCCTCCGGCAGGGGAAGCGACCAGCAGCAGTGTTCCTGGTTCTTCCTCGCCAGGTCAGGGGAGGTCAGGGGGGAAGTGCCATTATCTGGCTGACAGACCAGGGTCAACTCAAAGTCACCCATTCGACAGGGAATGCCCGGGAGCAGGGGTAACGGATCCGTCGGGATCGGATCAGATTCGCTGAGGCGGTCAGCGGAGAAGAGGCGCAATCGATCGAACTCCCGCCGAACCTGCAGGTTGCCGGGAAGGACGACGGACCGCCCACTTTGGCCTCTCCCGAGGAGTTTTTCCAGAGCAGAGAGGTGCGTGGAGGTAATGCGCGCCAGACTTCCACGTTGCTGGGCCAACCAGCGACGCAGAGCGCGTCGCTGGAGAATGGGCGAATGCCCTGTCAGATTCGCGAGGAGAAGGGAGCCATCTGCCCCCTCCCAACCATCGATCTCATCGACTTTCGCTTCCAGATACTGGTCCTCTTCCCTGATCAGCTCCGCCATACGCGCCAATCCCAATCGAAGAGAGGGGTTGACCGCCTCGAGACGGGGAAGGATCTCGTGCCGAATGAGATTCCGCAGATAGTCTGTCGATCGATTCGACAGATCTTCCCGATAGGGAATCCGATGCTCCCGGCAGTGGGCAAGGATCACCGACCGGGAGACCCCGAGCAGAGGACGAAGCAGGATCAACTGGCTATCTCCCCCTTCGAGCAAGGGGCGCTGATGGGGCATCCCTGAGAGACCGGTCAGGCCCGTTCCCCGTAGGAGGTGAAGGAAGATCGTCTCGGCTTGGTCATCCTGGGTGTGCGCCGTGGCGACGTGTTGAAGACCATGTCGCCGGGCAACTGTTGCGAGAAACCGGTAACGCAGAAGGCGCGCGGTGGCCTCCAGGTTCTGCCCTGATTCCCGAGCAATACGCGCGACATCGGCGCGCTCAATTTCGCAGTCCAGCCCACGATCTGCCGATAGACCTTGGACAAAGGCCGCGTCAGCCTCGGAATCTTCTCCCCGGAGAAGATGGTTGAGGTGTGCCACTACCAAAACGGAAGGCCCCCGCCCGGCGTCACGCGTCCGAACAAGGGCGTCAAGCATTGCTGTTGAGTCTGCTCCCCCCGAGACCGCCACCACGAGGCCAGCCGGCTCCCTGGAAGCCATCGTTCGTCTGAGGTGACGCTCCAGCTGGCTGAGCCGCTGAGATCTGAACTTTACAGTCGCCGTGGGCGTCATGATCAGAATTCTCGATTCCTTCGGGCGCGTCGATCACATTCGTGGCCCACGACCGCCAGCAGCGCGGGAGAACGTTTGACTGGCTGCCCCAAAATTCCTATCGTTTTCCATGGGTCTTCCAAGGGTCAGGCTCGGATCGCCCTTCCAAATGGGGGAGGCCGTACTTGGCAATGCGCCACCTGGAAAGACCCAGGCTAGTCAGCAGGCAGAGGGAGAAGATCGTGAGGATTTATCCGCCAGCATCCGCCGGCAAGCGACAATTTCAAGCGATCGCCACTTGCCGATCCGCTCCCAGCTACTGGTTCTGGTTGAGTTGCTGCGTGACCCTCTTTGGGTGCGGCACCCGTCCGATGAGCTCCTTTCAGGGAGAAGAGGCGACCCGGTCCGAGCGGAAGGGATGGTTTGTGGAATGTTCCCAACGCCCTTCCCACTTGCGCCTCCCGGTGGGGATCGCCGTTCATTCAGTGGCACGGACCGTGACTGGAACAGCCGTCCAAATGGTCGCCTACACCAGCGCTGACACGGCATACCTCCAGCTTCCCCTCTATACGATGAGTCGCGGGCGATGGTCAATTGGAGAGAAGGGGCGCGCTTTTCTTCTTGACCAGGAGTGTCGCAGCTACCCCCTGCTCGACGTCACCTTCGAAGGTCCCCGGTCAGGCCCGGGGCGAATCCGACTTGCTCCGCGGCAAGCCGTCGAGGTAGTCCTCCATTTTCCGCCTCTCTCCAGTTCATCTCAAATGGCGCTCCTGGTCTACGATACGGCACAAATCCCGTTTCTCGTCCCGGATCAGACCCCATCGGTCTTGGGTCCAGTGCCGTCTTCGGAGGCCAGCAAATTTCCGCGATGATAGAACGACGTCTGGCAATCCCGGCAATGATAGGCACGGTGCCGGGTCAACGAGAGCGCGACCCGCTCGACCGTCGTGCGGGGGCGTCGGCGAACCCGCCCTGATCCACACGCCGGACAACCTGGCGGGGAGGAGCGTGCCTCTTCGGACTGATCATCGATTGTCGATGAGGGGAAGGGTAAAGGGTCTGGCGGGATGGCGTCTGGAACGTCCGTCTTCGCAGGCATTCCCTCCGTGCCGGACTGCCGCTGGGCAATCTTCTCCCGCAATCCCTTGCGAGGAGCGTCTGGAACTTCACTTAGTTCATTGGATCGAAGAATCGTCAACAGCAGCGAACGATCCGGTTCTGCCGAGATCGCCTCCGCACCATGTGCCCCTTCTTTCCGAGGTGTCGATCCGAGAAAGACATCCGCTTTGCGCTGCCCCGCCTTTGGGCCGCGGCCTTTGGGCGCACGCCAGGAGAAGGCGCGAAATTGACGATTGCAATAGTCACAGAGAAGCGCACGAATGCCGATCGCTCGCAGATACCACGGCGCGGGGCGATAATCGGATCTGATCCGCGAACTACCACAGCTGGGACAAACAGTCATGAGAAATTGACGACTCCATCGCAAGAAAGCAGGGGGCTGACCTTGTCTCTGATCAGGCGTTCGGGGGTGGCTGACCCATTTGAAGGCGGTAGATCTCTTGTTGCCAATCGATCTACATAACCGACAAGCCGGATTGTACCACTCCGGTTTGATTGCGCCAAGGCCAGCGAGGAGGCATGCCCCGCCCTGCTCACTCGACCGGGGCCCTGGCCAGTACCTCCCAAGGGGTCGACCTCGCCGGTTCCGGGGGAAGAGGAAGACAAGGCGACCCGAGTATGGTACCGTTCGGCTGATCAGCGGGCAGGTACTACTGGATCGAACGTCTGACCAATGGTCACGGAGCCTCGTTTCGTCGACCTTGTTCCTGATCTACTGTTGGCAAGCACGGAAGGAGAGCCCATGAAACAGAGGTCGATTCTCGATGCGCTTCGACAGGTTGTCGGACCATCCGCCATCCTCACGGACGAAGCGGAACTGCTGGTCTATGAGTGCGACGCGGTGGCGATTCACAAGCGGCGTCCGCTCGCCGTCCTCTTTCCAAGAACGACGGAGGAAGTTGCCGCTGTCGTGCGACTTCTGCACGAAGCGCGAATCCCTTTTGGGCCCAGAGGCGCGGGAACAGGGCTCAGTTCAGGCGCCATGCCAATCGGTTGCGAGGAAGGGGATCGCGCCGTCATCATTGAAATGGCGCGAATGAATCAGATCCTCGAGATCGATTACGACAACCAACGAGCGATCATTCAGCCCGGGGTGATCAATGTCCGCCTCAGCCAGGCCGTGGCCGCTCGCGGTTACCACTACGCACCGGACCCGTCGTCACAGACCTCTTGCACAATCGGAGGAAATGTCGCCGAGAACGCGGGTGGTCCTCACTGCCTCAAGTACGGGGCCACGACCAACCATATCCTTGGTCTGGAGGTGGTCTTGCCTAACGGCGAGGTCGTGACTCTTGGAGGAGGCGGCGCTGAGACCATCGGCTACGATCTGCTGGGAACTTTTGTTGGCAGCGAGGGAACCTTTGGGATCGTCACCAAAGTGATTGTCCGACTGACCCGAACCCCACAGTCCGTCATCACCCTCCTCGCGGACTTCACGGACTTACAGGACGCGAGCCAGGCCGTCTCGTCGATCATCGCGGAAGGAATCCTGCCCGCCGCCCTCGAGATGATCGATGGCGTCACCATCAACGCGGTGGAAGACTCCATCTATGCTGCGGGTTATCCGCGCGACGCCGCCGCCTGCCTGATTGTCGAGCTGGATGGATTGCGGGCTGGACTGGAGGCGCAGGCAGCGCGTGTCACGGCCATCTGCACGCGCCATCAGGCCCGGTCTGTCCGCGAAGCCCGTGACGAGAGCGAGCGAAAGAAGCTCTGGGCAGGCCGAAAGGGAGCATTCGGAGCCCTTGGGCGCGTCAGTCCCGACCTCTTCGTGCAGGACGCGGTGGTTCCGCGAACCAAACTCCCCGAGGTTCTCGCCGGGATTTATGCGATCGGGGCGCGCTATCAACTCAAACTTTCGACCGTCTTTCACGCCGGGGATGGGAATCTCCATCCCAATCTCAACTTCGATGGCCGGAATGAGGAGGAAGTCTCGCGTGTGCTTGCCGCTGGACGGGAGATCATGCAGCTCTGTGTGGACGCGGGTGGGTCGATCACCGGTGAACACGGCGTTGGCGCCGACAAGATTGCATATATGCCGATGATCTTTGACGAGGACTCTCTGGCGACGATGATTGCGGTCAAGGATGTCTTCAATCCACTGGGTCTTTGCAACCCTGGCAAGGCTGTTCCCTCACCCAGAATGTGTCGGGAGTATCGCCCAGGATTCACCTTCGCATAACCGTTCCGCCGCGTTTACGAAACAGAGAAGCGGAAGACTGTCTCCGATCGAAACACCTCTCCCGGCTCGAGAACCGTCGACGGGAAATGGGGATGGTGGGGCGAATCGGGAAAATGCTGCGTCTCAAGGCAAAATCCGGACTGGCGGATGTAGGGTCGGCCCTGCTTTCCGATGATGCTTCCATCCAGAAAATTTCCTGTATAGAACTGAACACCGGGCTCGGTTGTCAGAACCTCTAATCGACGTCCGCTGAGCGGTTCGACGACTTGCGCGGCCATTCCAAGCGCTCCAGCGGGATGGTTGAGCACAAAATTATGGTCGTACCCTTTGCCAAACGCGAGTTGAGGATCTGACTCTTCGATTCGGTCTCCGATCCGGCGTGGGGATCGGAAATCGAAGGATGTGCCAACCACTTGGCGGATCTCCCCGGTCGGAATCAATCGCTCATCAATCGGGGTGAATTGGTCAGCATGAAGAGTCACTTCGTGATCGAGAATCGTTCCGTTCCCTGCCAGATTGAAATAGGAATGGTTGGTCAGATTGAGGATTGTCGAGCGATCTGTCGTCGCCTGGTAGGTGACGCGCAGCTCGTGCTCCTCAGTCAGCCGATAGGTCACGATGACATCGAGGGTGCCTGGATAGCCCTCGTCTCCGTCTGGACTCCGGTGGCTCAGCATCAACGATCCTGAATCTTGACCACTTGCGCCGATTACTTGGGCCATCCAGAGCTGTTTGTCGAAACCAATCCGCCCTCCGTGAAGAGCGTTCTCGCCATTGTTGGCCGCCAGGGAATAGTCGATCTCCCCGAGAGTAAACCTGGCACCGCCGATTCGATTGGCATAGCGACCGACCAGAGCCCCCAGGTAGGGGCTCTTGCGGAGATAACCGGCCAGGTCATCGTAGCCAAGCACCACATCGGCCAGTGCTCCCTGTCGATCTGGAACCAGCCAGGAGAGAACGATCCCGCCGTAGTTGGTAATCCGAACGACCATCCCGGCACGATTCTCCAGCGTGTAGACGTTGACCGTCCGTCCATCGGGGAGGGTGCCAAAGTAATCCTGCTTGATCGAGGGACTCATTGTCTGGTCTCCAAATGGCTTGATTGAGGTGCGTTGCGGGATACCTGTCGTGATGCCCGATAACCGTAACTGTTCAGGACGTCCTCCACTCGAAGGGGGTCCTGTGGGACCTGCAGTGTAAACCGACGGAGCTTCATCTCCAACCTGATCCCTCAAATGTCGGGGGATCGATCGAACGTCGGCTGGCTTGACGTCGTCAAGTCGGATGAGAGTGAGCAGCTGGAACCATTGTCACCGACGGGCGGATCCCATTCCTGACTTGCGTCGAATGCGCTCACGGGATCTCTGGTCAAGGGGAGGATCGCCTTTGTAGAAAATGTATGCTACTTTTCCATTCTGTTTTGCTTCACCGCTGACCAACCGGAGTTTCTTTACCATTGTTTCTTTACCAGGATCATACCGATGAAAGAAGGCACCCAACACTCGATTCGATCTCTGTTCGCTCTCTTCCTGTTGACAGTCATCATCCAGGGACAGACCCCCTCGCCTACGAACCCTCCCGATCCCGAATCGGCTGAGGGATTGCGCCTGCGCCTGGACCGAGCGCTACGCCGCCTTGATGACTGGGCGCAGCTAAGTCGCTACCAGGAAGCGAATCAACAAGTGCCACCGCCGCAAAAGGGGGAGGCACGGGTTGTCTTTTACGGTGATTCCATCACGGACAGCTGGAAGCTGACTGAATATTTTCCTGGTAAACCCTATCTCAACCGTGGGATCAGTGGACAGACGACCCCCCAGATGCTCGTCCGATTGCGCCCGGATGTCATCGCCCTCTCTCCTCGCGTCCTGATCCTCCTGGCTGGCACCAATTACTTGGCGGGGAACACGTGGCCAATGACCCCGGAGATGATTCAGCGCAACTATGCCTCGATCGCTGAGCTCGCCCGCGCCAATGGCATCAAGGTGATCTTCTCCTCGATTCTTCCCGTTCACGATTACGGCGCACGCAAAGTCTCGGAGAGCCGCCCTCCCGAAG
>JBEIJP010000075.1:0-9348 GCA_040380245.1 Acidobacteriota bacterium
AGGCCGGGACGGTGTGCGCGGCCGCCCATTGCCGGCGTCGACCAAGGGCGCCCTTCCGGAGATAAAAGGCTCCCTCCAGGAGACAGAGTATCCCTCTTTCCCGATCGAGGTCGACGGAGGCCCAGCCGCCAGCGACGCCGCACCGTCTGGCTCGCGCCCGGCACGTCGCGAGGCGGCCGCTTCCCCGAAGCGACCCGCCAGGCGGCCCGTTGCCGACCCCATCCCCGATGGGCCCGGCGACCTTCACGGCGAGGACGAGGACGATACGCCTCCCACCGTCACCCGGACGGTCGAGGAGATGATGGCGGAAACGGTGGTTCGCCGACCGGACGCGAGCGCCTCGCCCAGCGTTGGCCGGATGGCCCCGGCCGCCTCCCGTCCCGCCAAACCTCCCGCCCGTTCCCGATCGAGCTACCAGCTCCCGTCGACCGAGATGCTCTCTCCCCCGCCGCCGCGCTCGGAGATGGAGGAGACCGAGCTGGTCGAGCGCGCCCGGCAACTCGCCGAAAAATGCTTCGAGTTCAATGTCTCCGGGCGCGTCATGCACATCAGCCCCGGGCCGGTCGTCACCACCTTCGAATTCAAACCCGACCCTGGCGTCAAATACAGCCGGGTCACCAGCCTCGTCGATGACCTCTGCCTCGCCCTGAAGGCTGAATCGATCCGCATCGATCGAATTCCCGGGAAGTCGACCGTCGGAATCGAAGTGCCGAATCGCCTTCGCGAGATGATCCATCTGCGCGAAGTGATCGAGTCCTCCCGCTTTCAGGAGAGCGGCTCGAAGCTGACCTTCGCCCTCGGCAAGACGATCGATGGCAGCAACTACGCCGCCGACCTCGCCAGGATGCCCCACCTGCTGATCGCGGGCGCGACCGGCGCAGGCAAGTCGGTCATGCTCAACACGATCCTCGTCTCCCTGCTCTACAAGGCGACGCCCGACCAGGTCAAGATGATCCTCGTCGATCCCAAACGGCTCGAACTGGGGCTCTATGCCGACATCCCCCACCTGCTGACCCCGATCGTCACCGATCCGAAACGGGCCAGCAACGCCCTCCGCTGGGCCGTCTCCGAGATGGAGAACCGCTACAAGCACCTCGCCGCCTTTGGCGTGCGCAACATCGAGCAGTACAACACCGAGGTCGTCGCGGGCAAAGCGAAGCGGCGCACCCCGGAAGCCGAGTTGAACGAAACGACGCCCGAGCCGCTCCCCTTCATCGTCGTCATCATCGATGAGCTGGCCGATCTGATGATGGTCTCGGCGCGCGACGTCGAGGAGAGCATCACCCGTCTGGCGCAGATGGCCCGGGCCGTCGGCATCCACCTGGTACTCGCCACCCAGCGCCCGTCGGTCGACGTCATCACCGGCCTGATCAAGGCCAACTTCCCTTCCCGCATCTCCTTCCGCGTCTCCTCGAAGGTCGACTCGCGGACGATCATCGACACCAACGGCGCCGAACAGCTGCTCGGTCAGGGGGACATGCTCTTTCTCCCCCCCGGCACCGCGCGCCTCGTCCGTGTCCACGGCGCCTACGTTGACGAAAAAGAGGTGACCCGCATCTGCGACTTCGTTCGCTCCCAGGCCAACCCGATCTATGACGACAAGGTCGTCCTCAGCGAGAAAGAGGCCGAAGGCGGGGAGGCTGGCGACCTCGTCCGCGATGAAAAGTACGATGATGCCCTCCGCGTCGTCCTCCAAAGCGGCAAGGCCTCGACCTCTCTGCTCCAGCGGACCCTTCGCATCGGCTATGGCCGTGCCGCCTCCATCATCGACATGATGTACCGGGAGGGGATCGTTGGCCCCGAAGACGGCAGCAAACCCAGACAGGTCCTCATTAAGGGCGATTTCCTTGAACGACTGGATCAACTCCGGGACGATCCCCCCTTCTAATCGACGAGCCCCTGTGGAAATATCTGGCTCCGTTGAACCTGGGGGTACTCCTTTTTGAATCGAAAAGACTTTTCGGGCTAAACCATAGAGAATAAAGAGCTTATAGAACTGTCGAAATAGTGTGCAAAGTGCTCTAAGTAGTGAATTTAGTTGGATTTAAGCCGACAATTCACAGATTATCCACAGGGTTTTCCACAGGGGCTGTGAAAAACCCCCTCCCCCCACGAAAGAAGAATCGCGTTTCCATGAAGTTGCAACTGGCGTTGGACATGCCGGACCTGGCGACCGGGTTGGAGGTGGCGGGAAAGACGGCGATGTATGTCGATGTGATCGAGGCGGGGACTCCCCTCTTGATTCGGGAAGGGATTCGCGCCATCCGCGAGCTTCGCCGACGGTTCCGTGGCCGCCCGATCGTCGCCGATATCAAAGTGATCGACGCCGGTGAACCGATCGCCGAACTCGCCTTTGCCGCCGGCGCGAATATCGTCACCGTGCTTGGTTGCGCCTCTGATGCAGTCATTCAGCGAGTCGTCTATACCGCGCGGCGCTATGAGGGCATGGTCATGGCCGACAGCCTCAGCATCGCCGACATCGTCGTCCGCGCCGCTGAACTCTACGACCTGGGCGTCCACTCCCTCTGTCTCAATCGGCGTGGTCTCAAGCTCAGCCGCGCGCGTGAAGAACGGATCCAACAGATCGAGGAACTCGTCTCGCGGATCGAACTCCCGGTCTACCTCGCCGGAGGCATCGATCCCGCGGAACTGGCCGACCTGCGCCCCCTCCCGCTGGCGGGCGTTATTGTCGGTCAAGCCATCGCGGGTGAGGAGCATCCCCAGCACGCCGCGAAGAAGATGCGCGACATCCTCGATCAAATCTAGGAGCTGCGTCCGGATCGAAGGCGGGCCTTCTGCCCCGGGTAGGTAAAAACGGCTTCAGACTGGGAAAAAATGGCGAGTCGGAAATCCTGTGTCAGCGCGACGTACTGGTAATCAAGGGGGGGATTGTCGTCAGGAGGGGACATCCGTCACTCTTCGATGACGGAGGATCAGGTGAGCGATTGAGGCAGGGGTTCGCTGGAGAGCATCTGCAACCGGTCTGGGATGAGGTCCCCCAGGTAGATCTCGATGGCCGCCTTGATCAGGCAGATGATGGGCAGGATGTCGAGCACGATCGCCAAAACCCCCATCCAGACGCCTTTCCGACGAATGACCGCCGGGGCTTCCGCCAAAATGAAGACATATCCGATGATCGGCATCACCTTCATTCCTCGCCAAATCGCGCTTCCCAATTTCTGCCAGTTCATGCTGTGATACTCCTTTTGCTTGCGGCCTGTTCGGCTTCTGTCGACTCTGTCGATCACGTCAGACGCTTCTGTCTCGCGATCCGCCGAAAGTAAATGCAAGCACCGTGCCAGAGAATGACCCTGAGGGAGGCGCCGGGGGCAAATTGTGAAAGGGACGGTCCTGCAGTATGCTACGTCGGGTGATTGATCCCAATCACCCCCATTCAGGTGATCCGGACGGCGCTTCCTCAGTGGATCCCCTTCAGAAAGAGAGAGAGACCAAGTATATGTTTCGCTTATTGCCCCGGGAGGAGAAATACTTCGCCCTCTTCGACCAGCAGGCCGCGGCGGTGGTCGAAGCGGCCGGCCTGCTGGAACGACTCTTCGCCGATTTCGAGAACCGCGAGAAGTACGTTCGACAGATTACGGCCCTCGAGAAGTCCTGCGACGAAGTGACGCACGAGATCATCAAGAAGCTGAACCAGACCTTCATCACCCCCATCGACCGCGAGGACATCCACGCTCTCGCCGGGGGGCTGGACGACATCGTCGACTCGATCGAGTACACGGCGGTGCGAGTTATGCTCTACCGGATCGAGGGGCCGACGCGCTTCGCCCAGGAGATGACGGATGTGCTGCAGCGCCTGGCCACCGAGATCGAGAAGGGCGTGCGCTCCCTCGAGAAGCACGGGCAGAAGACGATGAAGAACTGCCACCAGATCCACCTGCTCGAGAGCGAAGGCGATCACTACCACCATTCGGCGATCGACTCCCTCTTCGCGCAAGAGCAGAATCCCCTGACGGTCATCAAGTACAAAGAGCTGTACGAGCAACTGGAACGAACGATCGACCGCTGCGAGGATGTCGCCAACGTCCTGGAGGCGATCGTCCTCAAGAAATCATGACGGGTTGAGGATCCAAGACGCAGCGGAACCGACCCGCGCTGTCTCGCCGGCACCGTCTCAGATGACGATGAGTGGCCACGGGAACAGAAGGCCACGCCCCCGCAGGCGATCGATTTGAGGAATTTATGCTCGCTCTCTCTGCTCCGCTGATGATCGTGGGACTGATCATTCTGGTCGCATTGATCTTTGATTACACGAACGGGTTTCACGACGCGGCCAACTCGATCGCGACCGTCGTTTCGACCCGCGTACTGACCCCGGGCAAGGCGGTGATGCTCGCCGCCTTCTTCAATTTTGTGGCGGCGTTCGGGTTTCCGACCTACGTTGCCTCGACCATCGGCAAGGGATTGATCGACATCGCCCAGGTCAACTTTGCCGTCATCCTGGCGGGGCTGCTCGGGGCGATCCTCTGGAACATCCTGACGTGGTATTTGGGGCTGCCGACGAGCTCCTCCCACGCTCTGGTCGGAGGATACGCGGGAGCCGCCGTCGCCAAGTCCGGGTTTGGTGTCCTGCTCTGGGCGAACTGGCCGAAGGGATGGCCGGGAACACTCTCCTTCATCGTCATCGCGCCGCTGCTCGGCATGGCCCTCGGGACGACATTGATGATCGGGGTGGCCTGGCTCTTTCGGCGAGTGGCGCCGGGGCGAGTCGATCGTCTCTTCCGCGTGCTGCAGGTGCTCTCGGCGTCGCTGTACAGCCTTTCACACGGGCTGAATGACGCCCAGAAGACGATGGGCATCATGATGGCGGCGCTGGTGACGGGAGGCTATCTCGGCGCGAGCGCGGAGATTCCCACGTGGGTCATCCTCTCGGCGCACGGAGCGATCGCGCTCGGGACCCTCTCGGGGGGATGGCGGATCGTCAAGACGATGGGGACCCGCATCACGCGACTCCGCCCGGTCGGTGGCTTCTGCGCCGAGACGGGGGGAGGCGTGGCGATTCTCTTCGCCTCGTTCTTTGGCATTCCCGTCTCGACGACCCACACCATCACCGGAGCGATCATGGGGGTCGGATCGGCTCACCGCCTCTCGGCGGTCCGTTGGGCGGTAGCGGGGCGCATCCTCTGGGCCTGGATCCTGACCATTCCGATGGCCGCGTTGATTGCCGCGCTGGCCTATGGCGGCTTGACCCTGATCTGGTGAGAAAAGGCGTCGCAGAGCGCCGGCGCGAGGCGCTGAAGCGACGAGGAAGAGGCCGCCGCCGAAAGCGATCCTTGACAGTCGAAGAGAGGATCGGGTACTTTTGGCAATTGTGTTTAAGGGAGAGCAGGCGAGGTAGAGTTCCCAGCCGAAGCGTGGGGCCCCAACCAGTCTCCTTGACCTCGACAGCCAACCCGGAATTGAACCTGCAATCGCGTAGAGGAGAAGCAACCGTGAAAGAGAACATTCATCCCAACTACATCCTGTGCCAGGTAGTCTGTGCCTGTGGGGCCCAATGGACGACCCGCTCGACGAAGAAGGAGATCCACGTCGAAATCTGTTCGAGCTGCCATCCCTTCTTCACCGGCAAGCAGAAACTGGTCGACACGGCGGGGCGGGTCGAGCGCTTCCAGCGCAGGTACGGCAAGAAGAACGACGCGGCCACTGCCTAACCGGGGCTGGACAAAGCGTAGCCCAGCGTTGCGGCGTCCCGTGGTGACTGGGCGGATACCCTGGACCGCTGCTCGAAGCCACGCTTCTTTCTCGATTCCGGACAGACCCTCGGCGCGAGGAGTTCGCTTTCCCAGGTTGACGGGGGGGGAATCATCAATCAGGAATGAAGGTGTCCGGAGAGCCAGTTCTCTAACGAGCTCATTTTGTAGCCAGAGAAGAGGGCCCCGGGCCCTCTTCTCTGTTTCGGCGTCCAGGGGACGGGTTGAGTCGAGAACGGGGGGGACACGGTGGCGCCAGCCGAGAAGCAGATCATCGTCGGAGGCCAGGCCGTCATCGAAGGGGTCATGATGCGGACCCCGAACGCCTATGCCGTCGCGGTCCGGCGTCAGGATGGCACGATCGCCACCCGGGCTGAGCGGTTACGCCCCCAGGGAGAGCGCCACCCGCTGCTGCGATGGCCCATCGTACGGGGAAGCGTCGTCCTGGCGCAGTCGATGTCGATTGGGGTCAAGGCGCTCAACTTCTCGGCGAGCGTCGCGGTCGCGGAAGAAGAGGCGCAGGGGAAGAAGGACCGCGGAGAGGAGCCCTCCCCGGTCGAGGACAGCTCGACCTCGGGATCGATCGTTGTGGCGTTCGCGTTCAACCTGCTGCTCTTCTTCGTCTTGCCGCTGCTCGTGACCAATCTGCTCTTCACGCTCGGGGCGGGGCTGCCGCCCTGGCCAAAGATGGGGGATGGCGGCGGAGCGGTGTGGTCCTGGATGCAAACGCTCTTCCGCCCGGTGAGTCCCTCACCGGCCTTTCATCTGGTCGAGGGGCTGCTGCGAATGGGTCTCTTTCTGGGGATGGTCTGGAGCTTCTCCCGCGTGGAAGAGATCCAGCGAATCTTTGAGTATCACGGAGCCGAGCACAAGACCATCGCCGCCTGGGAGGCGGGCGAGGAGGTGACGCCGGCGAATGCCCAGGCCCGCCCCCGGCAACACCCGAGGTGCGGCACCAGTTTCCTGATGGTGGTCATGTTCGTCTCGCTGGCGGTCTTCTCGCTGATTCGCTTCGACGGCTGGTGGCCCAACCTGGTCGCGAGGGTCGCCCTGCTCCCCTTGATTGCCGGGATCTCCTACGAGGTGATCAAAGCGGCCGGCGCCCGGGAGAGTGGACGTTTCTTCCAGTGGATGACCCGACCGGGAATCTGGCTGCAGCATATGACGACACGCGAGCCATCGATCGAACAGCTGGAGGTGGCGATCCGCGCCCTCCAGGCCTCGCTTGCCCTCGAACCAGCGGCCATTGAGCCGGCCGTGCTTCCCTGCCCTACCGCCCCCTCCCCGTGACCGCACCGGTCGCGCCGGGGGGGAAGAGAAAGATGATCCACGATGTTCGATAAACTTGCTGCCATCGAGACAACCTACGAAGAGCTGACGCGGCAGATGATGGACCCGGAAGTGATCAGCGATCAGCCGCGTTACACTCGTGTCGCACGTCAGCACCGGGAGATCGAGGGGATCGTCGAGAAGTACCGCGAGATGAAGCAGCTGGTGCGGGACATCGACGGGGCCCGCGAGCAGATTCGGGAGAGTGCCGAAGAGGAGATGCGCGAGTTGGCGGCGGCTGAACTCCCGGAGTTGGAAGAGCGGCTCGGCCAGGTCGAGGAGGAGATCAAGGTTCTGCTCCTGCCCAAAGACCCGAACGACGAGAAGAACGTCATCCTCGAAGTGCGGGCCGGAACAGGCGGGGAGGAGGCCTGTCTCTTTGCGGCGGAGATCCTGCGAATGTACGCGCGCTACGCGGAGAAACAGGGGTGGCGCTTTCAGATCGCCGATGTCTCGGAGACGGGGCTCGGCGGGATTCAGAAAGGCGAAGCGATCATCGAGGGAGACCGGGTCTACTCCAAGCTCAAATATGAGTCGGGGGTGCACCGGGTTCAGCGGGTCCCCCAGACCGAGGCGAGTGGTCGAATTCATACCTCGGCGATCACCGTCGCCGTTCTCCCGGAAGCGGAGGAGGTCGACATTCGCATCGACGCCAAGGACCTGCGTGTCGACACCTTCTGCTCCTCCGGCCCCGGCGGCCAGTCGGTCAACACGACATACTCCGCCGTGCGCTTGACGCACCTGCCGTCCGGACTGGTCGTCTCGATGCAGGATGAGAAGTCGCAGATCAAGAATCGGGAGAAGGCCATGCGCATTCTCCGATCGCGCCTTCTCGAACTGGAGCAGCAGAAGCAGCAGGAGGCCATCTCGGCCGAGCGCCGCTCGCAAGTCGGCACCGGGGATCGATCGGAGAAGATTCGCACCTACAACTTCAAAGAGAACCGCGTCACCGACCACCGGATCGGCCTGACCCTTCACCAGCTCGACCTGATCATGGAGGGCGGGATCGACGAGCTGATCGAGGCGGTCGTCACCCACTACCAGACCGAGAAGCTGAAACAGGAGACGGAACGCCAGGTGGCCATCGCCTAGAAGCGGCGAAGAGGAGAAGCAGGGCCCATGCCGAGCTATGCGGAGACCTTGCGGGAGGCCGCTCACCGGTTGCGGACGGCATCGGTTCCCAACGACCTGCTCGATGCCCAGTCCCTGCTGGCCTATACCCTCGGCCAGGACCGGACTTACCTGATTGTCCACTACCACGACGAGGTGCCGACGGAGGCCCTTCCCTCATTCTGGCGCCTTGTCGAACGGCGCTGCACGGGGGAGCCCCTGCAGTACATCGTCGGGCGACAAGCCTTCTACGGGCTCGACTTCGAAGTGACCCCGTCGGTCCTCATCCCGCGCCCGGAGACCGAGCTGATCGTCGAGGAGATCCTCCGGCTGGCCAGCGCCGAGAACCCGCAGGGGGGGGAGGCAACCCTGAGTCCGCTGGTGATCGACCTGGGGACCGGTTCGGGGTGCCTGGCCATCACGATCGCCCGCGAGCTGCCGCAAGTGCGGGTCCTGGCCGTCGACCGTTCGCTGGCAGCATTGCAGGTCGCCGTTCGCAATGGGCGGCGTCATCAGGTGACGGACCGCGTGGAGTGGATCGTCGGCGATCTTTTGGCGCCGATCGAGGAGCGTCCCCTCGCCTGGGCGATCGTCTCGAACCCGCCGTACGTCGCGATCAGTGAGATGGCAGGGCTGGCACGGGAGGTGCGGGAGTGGGAGCCGCGGATGGCGCTGACGGATGGCGGAGATGGGCTGGGCTTTCACCGTCGTCTGCTTGAAGAGGCGCCCAGCCGGTTACAAGCGGGTGGATACCTGCTGATCGAGATGGGCTTCCAGCAGAGCGCGGCGGTTCTGCGGATGATTGATCCAACCCTCTGGGAAGCGCCCCGACTGCTTCCTGACCTGCAGGGAATCGCGCGAACCCTCGTGCTGCAACGCCAAGGCCGGCCAGAGGACACTCCCTGAGATGGCACGACGATCGAAGTCTTCCCCCTCGCCAATCAATGACCTCGACCTGCCGCGTTGGCGGGAGTACCCGGAGATTCTCACCGATTCGCTCTGGACCTTCCCGGAGCGGGATCGTTCCGGTGCCCATCTGGCGGACTACCACGGCAACTTCATCCCACAGATTCCGCACCAGGCGCTGCTTCGCTACTCCAAGAGCGGCGAGGTCGTGCTCGATCCATTTCTGGGATCGGGGACGACCCTCATCGAGTGCCGGCGTCTGGGAAGGCACGGGATCGGGATCGAACTCAATCGG
>JBEIJP010000076.1:0-9290 GCA_040380245.1 Acidobacteriota bacterium
CCACGAAGCCCGCCCCCGGCACGGAGGGCTGCTGCCGTGCTGCGTGCACCTCCTTTGCCGACGACAGATGGACCAGTACCGGACCTGCCGACGACCGCAGCCCCGCAGGCACAACAACTGCCTGAGACGACGCAACAGCTGCCTTCACCCCCTCGATTGAGCGCCGCTCTGCCTCCATCGCCTCCTCTGACGCTGGTGCCATGTCACCCTGGCCGGCGTCCGCCTCCGGAGCCACTGCCCGCAGAAACGACTCGCCCGACCCGAGGTGCTCGAGCTCGATCGTCGTCGCGTTGGGCGCCAGGAGGATCGTGCGCCGCACCAGCCCATTGGTCAGCTCGATCTGCCGCTCGGCCATCCGCTCGACCACCCGGGCCCGCCACTGGCTGCCCTCCCCCGCCGAGACCAGCCAGTCCCCATCCCGCCCTTGGGCCATCCCGGCTGATGTGCTCCCCCACACTGCTCCCAGTCCGACAAGACCCGCGACGAAGACGCTCAACAGCCACCGCCCCCGCCCTGCCCTCGGCGCGATCCGCCGGCCTGCTCCGTCCACAAATTCGACCACTTCATCACCTCTCTTCCCGATCGTTCTTGTCACCGCTGCTCCCCTTCCCGTCGTGCCCGTCCTGAAGCCCCCCAATGGTCTCGACAAGGCAGTTGACTCTGCCCGGGGTCGTTGTCTACTATGCCAGTTTCGCGCTTCTGCTTGAACCATGTCTCTGAATAGCTCTCCTGCTCGGCAAGAGAGCGTCGACTCTGACAACACGGGAGGCTACCTTGATCGAAGTGGATCATTTGACCAAGAGCTACGGGGCATCGAACGCCGTCGACAACATCAGCTTCAGCGTTGGCAGGGGGGAGATCCTCGGCTTTCTCGGTCCCAATGGCGCCGGCAAGACGACCACCATGCGGATGCTGACCGGCTACCTGCCTGCGACCAGCGGTACAGCGCGGATCGCCGGTTTCGATGTCTTCGAGCAGTCGATGGAGGTGCGCCGAAGGATTGGGTACCTCCCCGAAACTCCGCCCCTCTACCCGGAGATGTCGATCGAAGACTATCTGACCTTCGTCGCCCGGATCAAGGGAGTGGCGAGCGGTTCGATCGGCGAACAGGTCGAGATCGCCATGGAGAAGACCAACCTGACCGAACGGCGGGATGAGCTGATCAAGCGGCTCTCGCGGGGCTTCAAGCAACGCGTCGGGATTGCCCAGGCGATCGTCCACGACCCGGATGTCGTCATCCTCGACGAGCCGACCGTCGGACTCGACCCGAACCAGATCAAGGACGTGCGCCAACTGATCAAGGACCTCGCCGGCAAGCACACCATCATCCTTTCGACTCACATCCTTCCCGAAGTCGAGATGACCTGTGACCGCGTCGTCATCATCAATCGGGGCCGCATCGCCGCGATCGATACGACGCAGAACCTCCGACGGCAGTTCGAACAGGGCGAGCGGATCGTCCTTGGCGTCCGCAACGGGTCCGACGAGGTGCGCGAAAAGCTGGAATTGACCCTGCAGAAGATCGAGGGCATTCAACACTTCGAGTTGACTCCGCAGGAGGAGGTGGGCCAATTGACCGCCACCCTCGAGGTCGCTCCGGGGGTCGACCTCCGCGCGCCCATCGCCGCGCAGGTCGTTACCAACGGACTCGACCTTCTCGAACTGCGGACGATCTCCGTCAGCCTCGAAGACATCTTCATGCAACTCACCATGGAAGACTCCGCCCCGATCTCCTATGAGTCGGCCAACAACCCTGGGGTCAGCAACTGATTACGCGGACGTCGGGGACTCTCCCCGACCTCTTCCCACGAGGAGCGATCACGATGAAAGGGATTCTGGCAATCTACCGGCGAGAGATGCAAAGCTACTTTGCCTCGCCCATCGCCTATGTCGTCATTGGATTTTTCCTGGTCATCACCGGATACTTCTTCGCCAACATCCTCGGCATCCTCATGGAGCGCTCGATGATGGCGCAGATGCAGGCGCAGCGGTTCGGAGCGCCCCCCGACATGGATGTTGTCGGACTGCTGATTCGCAACTTTGTCGGGATCATCGCCACGGTCCTCCTCTTTCTCGTCCCGGTGCTGACGATGGGGGTCTACTCCGAGGAGCGGAAACGCGGAACGATGGAGATGTTGATGACCTCCCCGATCTCCGAATGGCAGATCGTCCTCGGGAAGTACTTCGCCTCCCTCTCGCTCTTCTGCGTGATGCTCGCGCCGACGCTGCTCTATCACATCGTCATCGCCCGCTACAGTGAGCCGGCCCTCCCCTGGCGCATCGTTGGCACAGGCTACCTTGGCATCCTCCTGCTGGGCGGTGTCCTCCTGGCGATCGGATCGTTCATCTCCTCTCTCACCGAGAGCCAGATCGTCGCCAGCTTCGTCACCTTTGCCCTCTTTCTGATCCTCTGGGTGCTCGACTTTGGGGTACGGGGGGCGACGACGCCGACCGGCGAGGTTCTCAAGTACATCTCGATCTTGCAGCACTATGACTCATTTGCCCAGGGAGTGATCGACACGACCAGTGTCGTCTTCTATCTCTCGACGTCGATCTTTGCGCTCTTCCTGACGCTGCGCACCATCGAATCGATGCGCTGGCGCCGGGCCTAGGCAATTCCGCCCGGCATACGCACAGATCCACGTCCGCGTTCCTCCAGAGAAGCGAACAGTCGAGGAAAGGTTTTATGAGGAATCTCCTTCAAAAGTATAGTCAAACCGCGGGATTGATTGGGGCCGCCATCCTGCTCGCCGGGCTCATCCGCTACAGCATCGAGGAGGTCTGGGGAAAGGTCAACCTGGGGATGGTCATCGCGGGAGGGGTCGTCCTGCTCCTCTCGTTGATTCTCAACCTGGGCAACGCCCGCACCTCGTTGCAGAGCCGTTCGGGCAAGGGCACGGCCAACCTGACCGGCCTGCTCCTGGCGGTAATCGCCATCCTGGTCGCCGTCAACTACCTTGGCTACCGGTACCACAAGCGCTTCGATCTGACGGCGGAGGGGCTCTACACTCTCTCTGACCAGACCCGCAAGACCCTGGCCGGCCTCAAGACGGACATCTCGATCCTGCACTTCGACAAGACGGACAACCAGCAGCTGACCGACCAGATGAAGGAGTTCAAGTCGCTCAGCCGTCGGATCAATTTCCAACGGATCGATCCGCAGGAGAAGCCCGACCTGGCCCGCAAGTACAGTGTCCGGCAGATGGGAGAGACCCTGGTCATCGCCGGGGACCGCATCGAGCGGCCGACCGCGACCACCGAACAGGACCTCGTCAACGCCTTGATGAAGGTCACCCGTGAACAGCTCAAGTCGATCTGCTTTCTGACGGGCCACGGGGAGAAGGAGATGGCGGGCGCCGACGCCGAGGGCTACCAGTCGATGGATAAGGCGCTTCAGCGGGAGAACTACGTGACGCGCGCGATCAACCTGGTCAGCGAAAATCGCGTTCCCGCAGAATGTTCTGTCCTGGTCATCGCCGGACCTCGAAAGGCGCCCTTCCCCCAGGAAGAGAAGATGATCGAGGACTACCTGCGCGAAGCCGGGAAGGTCCTGCTGCTGCTCGATCCCGAGACCGATCCCGGAATGGCGGCGCTCCTCAAGGACTGGAATCTCCAGGTCCGCAATGACACCGTCGTCGACGCCAGCGGCGTCGGCCGGCTCTTTGGAACCGGACCGGCAGTTCCCCTCGTCAGCGAGTACGCGACCCACCCGATTACGCGCGATATGAGAGGGACCGCAACCTTCTTCCCGCTCGCCCGCTCGATTGGCAAGATCGAGGAATCGAACAGCAACCAGGTCATCACCGAGCTGCTCAAGACCTCGGAGCAGAGCTGGGGAGAGACGGAGCTGGTCGCGGGCGAAGCACGGTTTGACGAAGGCAAGGACCAGAAGGGTCCGGTCACGCTGGGCGTCACGGCGACCCGTACCGTCGGCGAAAAGGAAGCGCGTCTTGTCGTCATTGGCGACTCCGACTTCGCCGACAACAACTATGCCCGCCTCGCTGGAAACGGCGACCTCTTCCTCAACACGGTCAACTGGCTGGCCCAGGAGGAGGATCTGATCTCGATCCGCCCGAAGAGTCCGACCAACCGGACGGTGACGATGACCTCCAGTCAGCAGCGGACCTTCTTCCTCTTCATCGTCCTCCTGATGCCTCTCGCCGCCATCGGCAGCGGGGCCTACATCTGGTGGAAACGGCGGTAAGGAAGCGCGGGGATCGATGGCGCCGGGCCGCGACGATACAGCGGCGGCCCGACGCTTCTGGAGATTGGCTTGACGGGCAGCGGTCTGCCCATTGATCGGTAGGAAAGTATGAAGCGTTCCACACTCATCCTGCTCGTGATCGCTCTTGGATTGGGTCTTCTGGTCTATCAGTTCGAGTACAAACCCGGGAAGCCCCGGGATGAGGAGGCGTCGACCTCGACTCCCGCCTGGGAACTCAAAGCGGAAGATTTGGCCTCCATCACGATTCAACAGTCAGGGCAGCCCCCCCTCACCCTCAACCGCCAGGAATCCGGCTGGCAGATCACCCAACCAGTCGTGACCGCCGCCAATGGCACCGCGGTCGACTCGATCATCAGCTCTCTCACCAGCCTGATGGTGGAGCGGGAGATCGACTCGTCGCCGGAGCAGAGTGAAGCCTATGGCCTCTCTACCCCGGCAGTGGTGGCCGAGATCAAACTGCGCAATGGGCAGAGTCGGAAGCTCGAGCTTGGTAGTAAGGATGTCCTGGATACTTCGGTCTATGCGCGACTCGACGGGGCGCCTCGCGTCAAGCTGCTCTCCTCGGCGATCCTCACCAGCCTGCAGAAGTCGCTCAACGACCTGCGCGATCGTAAGCTCCTGCAAGATCGGTTCAATGACTTCTCCTCGTTCGAGCTGGTCTACCCGGGCGGGGGCTTGACGCTGCAACTCAACGAAGGGGGCTGGAGCATCACGCAGCCCTCCGCGATGGCCGCCGAGAGCAGCGACATCGATACTCTGCTGACCGACATCACCACCGCCGAAGGTCTGGAGGTAGTCAGCGAAACGGGTGAGGATGCCGCCCAGTTCGGCCTCACTCAACCCACGGCCCGGTTCCGAGGACGCTTGAGCAAGGGCGGTCCGAACGCGGAGCGGTTGATCGAACTTGCCAAGCGGGGCGCCGACGAGTTCTATGCGCGGGTCTCCGGCAAACCGACGATCTTCAAAGTCCCCTCGAGTCTCTACGAAAAACTGACCACGCCGGTCAGCAAGCTGCAGAGCCGACTTCTGCTCTCCGAGAGCAAGGAGAACCTGACAACCGTCCAGATCCGGAACAGTCGGGGAACGACTCTTCTTCGTCGCGGTCCGGACGGGAAGTGGCGCATCGTCGTGCCGACCGAGAACAAGGACCAGGAGGTCTCTACCTTCCGGACCATCGATCCCTTCGAGACGAAGGCCACCGAGATCATCGAGCGCCCGGAGGCGGCCGTCCTCCAGGCCCTCGCCAAACCGAGCGTCGAGGCTCGCCTGACGACAAAGAACGGCGCCTCTCTCGTGCTGCGTTATGCCACGGTCGGGGAGAACGCCTACGGACAGGTGCAGGGCCGCCCAGAGGTCTACAAGATGCCCAACTCCCACGTCGACACCCTCACCTTCGAGGTGAAGGACATCCTCAGTGGCAGCGGCTCCTGAACAGATCTGCTGAGAGGGGAGATGGATTCGAAAGGGGATGGAACGTGATCATTACGCTGCTGCTCTGCTGGCTGACCCTCCCCTACCGGATTGCCACGTCTCAATCTTCGCAACCACACCCGGTCGATGCGATGACGGGAACGTGGGTTCTCGATCGGTCTCTCAGTGAGGGGCTGACCGGCGGGCTTAATGGGGCAGAGATCCAACTGGTCGTCGAGCGACAGGGGGTCGAGTTGAGTGTCGAACAGGTGGTACGGATTCGCGGACGCCAGGTGCCTGCCCAGCCGCTCCGGTATCGACTCGACGGGCGTGATTCCACTGCCGAAGTCGTCCGCCCGCTCGCTGGCACCCTCGAACTGGCAGCACGACTGTTGGAGAAAGGGCGCGTCCTCGATCTCAAGTCGACCATCTCCGGGGATGATCAGGGCAAACCCATCACGCTGGAGACGCGGGAAACCTGGGAATTGATCGAGAAAGGTGCCCAGCTCCAGATCGTGCGCGTGCGCGAATGGAACGGGCGGACCCAGCAATCGAAGCTCGTCTTCCGTCGACCCTGATCGCTCACTGCAGCGCCGGCTTGGCTGGCGCCGGCGAGGCGGTCGAGACCTCGACTCCCCGGCGTGCCGCCAGACTCTCCTGCCGGTCTGGAATAAGTGACCGGCCCAACATCCGCACAAAAGGCCACTGCAGAACCGACCGGATCACCCACAGATCATCCTGCCAGCCACTGCACTCCGTCAGAAAACGGACGACGCTCTCGGCCGGCGCCCGCTCGAAGAGCGTTGTAAAAAAGGCCGGTGCCAGCCGAGGCGAGCGTCCCAGGGCGTGGAGCAAAATGCGATCGAAGAGACGATACTTCCCCGCCCCGAAGACAGAACGATCCATCGACGGCTCCCGCCCCTGCGCCACTGCCTCCGCCAACCGACGACACTGCCGTTGAATCCGCAGGAACGCATACCCAGTGGAAGGTCGCGCCGCCCCTCCCGCCAGCCCGATCCGATGCACTCGCGGAGGGCCCTCGGGAGAAGCCGAGAATCCTCCCATCGGAATCGCGCCTCCCTCCTCCTCGACAACCTCCCACTCCCCGGGCCGCAGGCCACAATGGCGCGTCAGATAGTCCGTCAACTCCCGGCGATGACGGGCAGGAGGGATGCGAACCGGAAAGAGGTAGGTGTTCTCGATCAGGGCCTCGGTCGGCGAAAACGGCAGGAGATAGATGAAGTGTGGACCGTTCTCCTGGGAGACCCGGTGATCCATAAGGGTGAGGGTCTCCGGGGTAAAGACTGGCCGGCTCGCGCGGATCCGCAAGCCGAGAAAGTGCTGCAGCCAGGGCCGCGAGGGTCCCCGGCCCCCCCCGGAAGGATTCTCTCCTCCTCGCGCCGTCACTCCGATGCTATCGAAGAGATGTCTCCCCTCCCACCGGCCCTCGCGAGTCTCGATGGCGACCCGGCCCCGGTCGTCCCGGTCACCTGGGATAGCCCCTGCCCACACGATCCGTTGTCCCAGCCGAAGCGTGACATTGGGCGCCGCCTCCAGTCGCTCCAATACCCGGCGGTAAAAAACATCGCTCCGCAGATGGCAGTAGGGAAGGCGCGCCGTCCCCCGGTGGGCCGCTCGTCCCTGATCATCGACGACGGCCCAATTTACCCACTGCTTGTCGGCCAGATCGTCGAAAGGGGTCGGCTCAACCTGCCAATAACTCCACGTCCGATCATTGGCATAGCCCTGTCGCTGATCGAAGAGGCAGATCGGGGACGTCACCCCCGCATCGAGCAGCTGCCAGGCCAGGCTCAATCCCGCGCATCCCGCTCCGAGAATCAGATAGGAATCGTCCCTGCCTGGAGTCTCCCCGGCGGCTCGGTCAGGCGGCCGCGATGCCTGCTCTCTCTGCGTCATCAACCCCCTCCTCGCGCAGCCGACCAGACGCCGCTCGTTCCCCATACGCGCTGAAATCGATCCAGCCGGGAGACGATCAGGACGTGTGGCACGGTTATCGCGCTGATAAACACGATCGCTGGCGCGACCAGCTGGCTTGGCGTGATCTCCCCAAGCAGACTGGCTCCCCAAAGCAACAGGAACAGAGCGGCGGCGGCAAGGGTCATCGGCGCCGCCTCCCGATGATAGGCCATGAGGGCCCTGACGGGAGTCCCTCCCCCCACCAGCCGCTGGCGTAAACCTGGCATAATCTCCACCAGCCGGGCGACGTGCCGTGGGGAATGCCAGCAGAGAAAGTACGTTCCAATCGACAGGATCGGAGGAGCCAGGCTGACCAGCCAGAGAAGCAGGAGCGTCTCCCCTGCCTCCACGATCGACTCCCGGGCCACCCGCGCGAAACCGGCTCGCCGCCGGTGACGGAGGACCAGCCAGAGAGCTCCCCCCCATTGCCAGACCAGCATTCCCGCCACTCCCGTCCGGATTGCCTCCGCGCTCCATCCGCCGCCCGTCGTGAAGCGCCAATCGATGAGCGCCCCTCGCCCCGCTTCCGCACCAATCTCCCGCGTAATCACACGGAAGTCGTCGGGAAAGAGCAGCAACGGCAGAAGAACCGGAAGCGCCCCACGCAGCAACAGGTAGCCCCCACCGTAGAGCCGGCTCCCCCAGCCACTTGTGTTGATGTCCAATTCCACTTGGCTCAGCAAGCCAAAGCGTCGACTCCAGTAGAGGTCCCCCTGGCCGAAATGGTAGACCGAAAGGGCCAGAAAGAAGACCCACCCCAGGGAAGCACTCGCCCACCAGAGCAGCAGCGTCGCGCCCATTCCGCCCAGGTAGGCCAGCTGGAAGAGCACCATCGATCGCCGGGAACGCTCCCTCACGACCATTGTCTTCTCCCAGGGAAGCCGATGATCGATGCCCCCGTGCGCCAAGCCAAAACAGAGAAGAGCGATCCCCCACGGAGCCCACTGCACCGCGGGATGCGCCACCCATCCGGGCAACAACAGCGAGACACCGCCCACCGTCAACAACCCGAACTGCGCCCCCCTATCGAGCCACCGCTGCAGCTGTTGCGCCCTCGCGTCTCCTGAGCCGGCGGTCATTCCCATCCCTCTGCTTCTTTTTCTTCTGTTGACGGCCACTTCCCTCTATGGTCCGTGCGCCGGGGTCCTCTCCAATACGAAGGCCCGAACCATCCTCATCGACCGATCCTTCTTCGTCTCGTGTCGACCCTCCGGTCCGGGCCCTCTCTTCAAGGTTGTCAGAATCGGTAACACCACCCGATCAGGCGGCCGATCCCTCTTCCGCCGCGGTCTTGACGCGGGCAATGTTGAAGATGAAGACGCCAAGTCCGGCCTTCGCCGTAATGTCAGCCAGCGTATAGCCTACCTGGATCGCCACCTCCGTGCTGGCGCCCGAGCCGAGACCCAGGGTCCCGATCGTATATGCGATCGGATAGAACCCCCAGGTCGCGAAGATCAGCAACCGGGCGTTCTTCAACAACACGCGGGCCGGCTCGACCTGTCGCTCCACCGCGTCTCCCAACTGGACGAAGAGCACATACAGGATATAGAGGAACGGAATCGTGCTCAGAATTCCCCACAGCCAACGGGTCCCCGCGTCGGACGAGATCTCTCCCGGATACCCGAGCGCGATCATCAGCACCGCCGCGATCGTCAGCTTGCCGAGCAATGGTCCAGAC
>JBEIJP010000077.1:0-9285 GCA_040380245.1 Acidobacteriota bacterium
CATTTGGAATCTTTCCTCAAGTCACCATCCAAGTAACACAAGGGGTAACACAAGGGGTAACACAAGGGGTAACACAAGGGGTAACACAGAGGGTAACACAGAGGGTAAGACAGAGGGCAAGACAGAGGACGTCGAACCGATACCCGGGGAGGCCGGCGTCTTCCCGCTCTCTGACCAGGGCGTTCCCGGACATCGACACCTCGTTCGACAGCGCCGGGATCACTCCTTCGACGCTGTCTACCACGCGATTCCGGAGGTCTGATGAGAGGAGAAGGGAAGTCGGACCCGGTCGTCCACCTCGATCGACGCCTTCTCGTCACCGGTGGAACGGGATTTTTCGGACGAGCCCTCTTGCGATTTCTCCGTGATCGGGAGCAGGCGGGAGGCGTGGTTCCCCAGGTGATGGTGATCAGTCGAGCCCCGCGGGTCTTCCTCGATCGCTTCCCGGTCTTTCGGGATTGTCGCTGGTTGCGCCTGGTCGAGGGGGATGTCCGGGATCCCGCGTCGTTGCCCAGGGGAGAGCGCTTCACGCACCTCCTGCATGGAGCGGCCGACACGGCGCTCGGGCCGACCCTCTCGCCCCGACAGCAATTCGATCAGATTGTGACGGGGACTCGGCACCTGCTCGATCTGGCCGCCGCGGCCCAGGTTGCGCAATTTGTCTTCGTGAGTTCCGGGGGGGTCTACGGTCCACCGCCCGCCGACCTCGAGCGGATTCCAGAGACGTACCGTGGAGCGCCGGAATCGACCGATCCCGCCAGCGCCTATGGGATGGGAAAACGGGCTGCGGAGCACCTCTGTGCCCTCTACGCCGCGGAAGAACGGCTCCCGGTCGTCATTGCCCGCTGCTTTGCCTTTGTCGGAATTGACCTCCCCCTCGATGTCCATTTCGCGATCGGCAACTTCATTCGGGACGCTCTCTGGCGGGAAGCGATCGAGGTGGCGGGTGACGGGACGGCGCTGCGCAGCTACCTCGATCAGCGCGATCTTGCTCGCTGGCTCTGGGCGCTGCTCATGGAAGCTCCCCCGGGCAGCGTCTACAATGTCGGGTCGGACGAGGCGATCAGCATCGCGCAGCTGGCCAGACTGATTCAGGAGACGCTCGCGCCGGAGAAGCCGCTCCATATCCGGGGGAGAGCCGCTTCCGGCTCGCCGCGCCACCGCTATGTCCCCGATATCTCGCGGATTCGCCAGGAGCTGGGAGTCGAGATGCGCATCCCACTGGCCGAGTCGATCCGGGAGGTGGGCGCTTTCCATCGAGGCGGCGGGTGAGCGCGCCGCCTCAGCCGCCGCTGGGCGCCCCCGACCTCTCTTGTCACCCGGAATCGCCAGTTTCCGAGACTCCGCATCCTCCGTCACCTCGGAGGTGACCTCAGAGGTGGCCTCAGAGGTGACCTTGGATGGCGCCCCCATCCCGGTCGTGTATACTGCCCGGGTACGCTGGAGAGCGCGCGCTCCGTCTGACGCCGCCCCTCTCCCCTGCCCGGTGTCCGTGCCTGGAGGGCCGCGTCGAGGACCGGCCCGCTATCAAGGACAACCGCCAGGCGTTCCGGATATTCCAGGTATTCCGGGGGAAGTCGAGGGAGGGGAAGGTCCCTTCCCCGACAGCCCCGGTTCGTTCTCTCCGATCCGGCGGACATCGATCCGCTCTTCGATCAGCTTCTTGTTTGAGGATCGTGATCCTCGACGACGGTACAACGGGACAATTCACCATGAGTAGACGGCCACTGCTGAGCATCGTCACTGGATGTTACAACGAGGAGGAGAATGTCGCTGATCTCTACCGGGACCTGGTGGTGATCATCGAACGAGATCTCTCCCGCTACGATTTTGAAGTCATCTTCATCGACAACGCCTCGGAGGATCGCACCGTGGCGCGACTCAAAGAGCTGGCGCGGCTCGACAAGCGGCTCAAGATCATCATCAACAATCGGAATTTTGGGCACATCCGCTCGATCTATCACGGCATGCTGCAGGCCCGTGGGCAGGCCGTCATCGCCATGGCCTCCGATTTTCAGGACCCCCCCTCGCTGATCCCCCAGTTGATCGAACAGTGGGAGGCGGGGTTTCCCGTCGTCCTCGCCCAGAAGACCAGCAGCCGCGAATCGAAGCTCTTCTACTGGGTCAGAACGACCTACTACTCCCTCGTCGCGCGAGCCTCGGAGGTCGAACTGGTCAAGCATGTGACCGGCTTCGGGGTCTATGACCGCCAGGTGATCGAACAGATCCGGCAGATCCAGGACCCCTACCCCTACCTGCGGGGGATGGTCTGTGACCTTGGCTACTCGCGGGCCCTGATCCCCTTCGAGCAACCGACCCGCCGCCGTGGCTTCTCCAAGAACAACTTCTTCACCCTCTGGGATCTGGCGATGCTCGGGTTCACCAACCACTCCAAGGCGCCGTTGCGGCTCGCCACCTTTGTCGGCTTTGGCGTGGCCCTGATCAGCTTCCTCCTCGGCTTCGGCTACCTCATCTCCAAGTTGCTCTTCTGGGATCAGTTCCAACTGGGCATCGCCCCATTGATCATCGGGATGTTCTTCATTGGCGCCGTCCAACTCCTCTTTATCGGTGTGTTGGGGGAGTATATCGGCGCGATCCATACGCAGATCCTCCGCCGTCCCCCGGTGGTCGAGCGTGAACGGATCAATTTTGAGGCCGACTGACAATCGGCGCGGCCCCGGGGGGGCAGGGCGAACGTGACAGCCCAGCCGGTGCCCGCCGGCTTCGACCCAGAGCGTCGGCAGAGCCGTTCTCGAACGGGGGTAGAAGACGCAAAGGCTGATGGCCGGGTGGTTCAACAGGCTTGCTGAGTCGTCCATTCGAGACCTCTTCAGAGGAGATTCATCACAAAGGCACAGAGAACGCCTCCCGAATGATTCTTCTCTCTGTGACCTCCGTGTCGCAGTGGTGAGTCTCCTCTGAATCCCACTGAACAGTGCGCCAGCCCTAGCGGCCCATCTCCGCTTTGAGGAAGAAGCTGCCATCGGTGACGACCGTCTCGCCCTCGCGCAGTCCGTGGAGAATGGGGACGAGCGGGCCGAAGGCGGGACCGGTCATGACCGGGCGGATGGCGAAGCGCCCGCTGCCGAGGGGGACAAAGACGATCGACTCCATCCCGTTCATCTGCAGAGCGGTACGAGGGACGACGAGGGTCGGTTGCGTGCTGCCCGTATCGAGGAGGACGTCGACAAACATGCCGAGGCGGAGCCGTTGTCCGGGATTGGGGACTTCGATGCGGACGCGGGCGGTGCGGGTCTCTGGGGCGAGGCGCGGGTCGATGTAGCCGATCCGGCCCGACCAGGACTGCCCGGGGAGGGCGGCGCTGGCCACGGTCGCGGCGCCCCCGACGCGGAGTCGTGCGAAGTCCTGTTCGTGGACGGCGGCGATGACCCAGACGGTCGAGAGGTCGGTGATGGTGAAGAGCCGGTCGCGCATGCCGAGAACCTGTCCGGGGTTGACTTCACGAGTGGTGATGACGCCGCTCGCCGGGGCGTGGACAGGCACATCGGCCTGGACCTGCGCCGCGCCGCGCAGCGCCGCCACCTCGGCCTCGGTCAGCCCGTAGAGGAGCATGCGCTCGCGCAGGGAGGCGTGTTCCGCGTGATGTTCGCGGAGGCGGGAGCGGACCTCTTCGAGCTCCAGCTGGCTGACCGCGCCGATTTTGGCCAGCTTCTCGAAGCGGTCGGCCTGGCCGATGTGGAACTGGAGGTTGGCGTCGACCGTCAGGTACTTCATCTGGACTTCGGCGAGGTCGGCGCTGAAGATCGTCGCGAGGATCTGCCCTTCGCGCACGGTCTCTCCCAGTTGCACTTCGACCTTCTTCAGACGGCCCTCGACGAGCGGGAAGACGGGAGTCTCGCGATAGGCGTTCGGCTCGACGATCGCCGGCGTGCGGAAGCTCTCGGTCACCGCTTGTCGCTCGACCGTGGCATAGCCCAGTCGGGCCCGATCGACCATCTCGGCGGCGAGGAGCAGCTCCGGTCCGGCCGCCCCTGGCGGAGTCGTCGCCGTCCGGTTGGAGGCCGTCGGGACGGCCTCGCCGACGCGGGGCACGGCACGACCGGCGACTGGAGATCCTGGTCCGTGCTGCGCGCGCTCCCGCCAGACAAGGATGGCCGCCGCGCCGAGGATGATTCCCAGCCCGGCCAGCAGGAGGGCGCGTCGACGCCAGGGGGCGCTGGAAGTGGTCGTAGTGGATTCGCTTCTCATCTGGGCTCCTTCGTCTCAGTTCGTTCCCGCGGGGGAGGGGGGAGCGGTGGATCGCCTGGACGGCAACGGCTGCGAGGCGGCCTCGGCCAGTTCGACGTGCGAGAGGAAGAGCTCCTTGAGCGCTTCGAGTCGCTCGATCCGCAGCTCGACGAGGCGGCGTTGCTCGGCGAGGAGGTCGGTCAGCCGGGCGTGGCCCAGCGTGTAGCTCTCGCGAACGATCGCGGTATTGGCCTCCTGGGCCTCGATCAGCCCTTCGTCGTAGGCGGAGAGGGCCTGACGGGCGCCCTGGCGCCGTTCATCGGCAGCGCCAATTTCGCGGCGGACGATCGCTTCGAGAAACTCTCGCCGGTGTTTCGCGCTCTGTCGCCAGGCGACGGCTGCCTCGATCGATCCCTGGTTGCGGTTGCGGACCGGGAGGGTGAGGGTGACGCCGCCGCGAATCATCCCGGTCTGCATCTGGACTGGGGTGAGATGGTTTCTGGAGACGTGCATGGCGACGAAGCCCAGCTGGTCGAACCGCCAGCGTTGCCAGCCGAGTTCGCCGAAGACGCTGAGGTCGAAGGTCCCCTCGACGGTGGCCATGGCGATCATGGCCTCGCCGATCGCCTCGTCGGCGTGCGCCGCGGCGAGGTCCGGGCGGCGCGACAGCGCCTCTTCGATCAACCGCTCACGGGGCGGCAGCTCCGCCCGCGCGGCCAGGACCTCGCCAAGGGAGAGCGACGCCTCCTCTGACCAGCCCAGCTGCCCTTTCAGCTCTTCGAGGAGGGCGCGTCGGCGCGCGTCGAGCATGGCCCGCTGGGCCTCCGTCTGACGCAGCTCGACGAGCTGCAGATTCTCCTCCAGTCGCGGGCTGATTCCTTCCGTGACGCGCGCGCGAATCAGGCGCAGCGATTCCGTGTGGAGCTTCGCCAGCTCTCCGAGCAGGGCCAGGCGCGCTTCGACCTCGGCCAGCTCAGCCGCCTTGCGGCCGATCGCCCCGGCGAGCAGCCGCTCCTGGTTGGCCACCTCGTGGCGCATCCGGGTGACCTCCTCCGTTGCCAGGGAGAGCCGACGGCTGCGCCGGCCGACTTCGAGCGGCAGCGAGAGGCCGATCGCCATGTTCTGCATGCCGCTCTCCGGCAGGCTGGTCTGCCCGCTTCCCTCGACCATCGGATTGGCCTTGAGCCCGGCCTGTTTCAGTCGCCCGAGCGCTTCGGTGATCCGCTGCCGCTCGGCGGCGAGCTGCTGGTTGTGGGTGAGCGCGTATTCGATGAGGGCCTCGACCTCGACCGTCGCCGCTCCGCCGGGGGCCGGGGCGAGTGTCTGCGCGCCGGCGGATCCGGTCCAGCCGAAGCCGAGCAGCAGGGGCACCCCGAGCGCCCCGAGCCAGCCCCATCCACGACTCGGTTCGATTCCGGTTGATCTCTTCACGCGATCTTCTCCTCTCTTCTTCGCTCCGCCCTTCGCAGCTGGCGCTCGCGCAGCCAGAGGAAGATGACGGGCGTGACGATCAGGACGTGGAGCAGGGAACTGACCATCCCCCCGAGGACCGGGGTCGCCAGCGGCTTCATGACCTCCGCGCCCGCCCGGCTGGTCCACATGATCGGCAGGAGGCCGGCGATGACGGTGAAGACGGTCATCAGCTTCGGACGCAGCCGCAGCAGCGAGCCCTCCATGACCGCCTCGACCAGATCGGTTCGCGTCAGCGACTCCCCGGCCGCTTCGCGCAGTTGTCGCCGCCGCTCGACCGCCTCCTCCAGGTAGATCACCATGATCACTCCTGTCTGGACCGCCGTGCCGAAGAGGGCGATGAAGCCGACCAGCACCGCCACCGAGAGGTTGTAGCCCAGCGCGTAGACCAGAAAGACCCCTCCCGTCAACGCGAACGGGACGGCGAGCAGCACGTGCGCCGCCTCCAGTGCCGAACGGTAGATCAGGTAGAGCAGGACGAAGATGATCAGCACGACGATCGGGACGACCAGCTGCAGTCGATCCCGCGCGCGGATCTGGTTCTCGTACTGCCCGCTCCATTGAAAGAAGTAGCCGGCGGGGAGCGGAACCGTCCTGGCGATCACCTCGCGCGCCTCTTCGACGAAGCCGCCGATGTCGCGGCCCCGCACATTGAGCAGGACCGTCGCGCGCAGCAGTCCGTTCTCGCTCGAGATCATGAAGGGGCCTGTTTCGCGGCGGATCTCGGCGAGCGAGGCGAGGGGGATCTGCCGCTCCCCGACCAGGACCTGCCCAATCTGGATGGGGTCGCCGCGGAACGGTTCGGCATAGCGCACCCGGACCGGAAAGCGTTGCCGTCCCTCGATCGTCATCGTCAGGTTGGTCTCGCCGATCGCCTTCTCGATCGCCTCCTGGATCTCGGCGACGCCGACGCCATAGCGGGCCGCCGCCGGACGATCGATGCGCACGTTGAGGTAGGGCGCGCCGGCGATCTGTTCGGGGTAGAGGTCACTCGCTCCCTCGACCTGCCGCAGCGCCTCCGCCGCCGCCTGCGCCCGCTCTTCGAGGACTTTCAGGTCGCTGCCGAAGATCTTCAACCCGACCTGGGTCCGAATCCCGGTGGCGAGCATATCGATCCGGTTGCGGATCGGCTGGGTCCAGATGTTGGTCACGCCCGGCAAGCGCACCGCCGCGTCCAGTTCGGCGACCAGCTTTTCGGGCGTCAGCCCCGGCCGCCACTCCTTCCGTGGTTTGAGGTGCAGGACGGTCTCGATCATGTTGATCGGCGAGGGATCGGTCGAGGTCTCGGCGCGGCCCGGCTTGCCGACGGCCCACTCGACCTCCGGGAACTGCTTGAGGATCCGGTTCTGCCGCTGGGTGATCGCCAGCGCCTCCGGCAGGGAGACGCTGGTGTCGGTCACCGGCATGAAGAGGAGGTCGCCCTCGTCGAGCGGCGGCATGAACTCCTTCCCGAGGATGTGCATCCGGTCGAGCACCGGGCCCAGCACCGGCACGCCCGCCCGGCGCGCCGACGGCAGCCACGATGCGGTCGTCGCCAGCAGCAACGCCAGCCCGAAGAGCCCGATCGCCGCGCTCAGCGTCAGTGCCCGATGGCGCAGTGCCCAGCCGAGCGTCGGCCGATAGATCCGCTGGACGCCCCGCATCAGCCGGTTCTCCTCCTCCCGATGGAAGCGCCCGCCGAGCAGCAGGCTGCAGAGCACCGGGACCAGCGTCACCGAGAGCAGGGTCGCCCCGACCATGGCGAACGTCTTGGTGTAGGCCAGCGGATGGAAGAGCTTGCCCTCCTCCCCCGTCAGGGCGAAGACCGGGATGAAGGCGAGGATGATGATCGACATCGAGAAGAAGATCGGCCGCCCGACCAGTCTGGTCGCCTCTCGCACCGTCTCCCAGACGAGCCGCCGATCGCGCGGATCGACTCCACGCTGTTCGAGCGTTCGGAAGCAGTTCTCTGTCACGACCACGCCAGCGTCGACCAGCACTCCGATGGCGATCGCGATCCCCGACAACGACATGAGGTTGGACGAGATCCCGAAGAACTTCATCAGGAGGAACGAGACCAGCACCGCCAGCGGCAGCGGCACCGTCACGATCAGGATCGAACGAAAGTGGAACAGAAAGAGGATGTGAGCGAGCGTCACCAGCAGGATCTCTTCGACGAGCGCCACCTTGAGCGTGTCGGTCGCGCGCTCGATGAGGCCGGTCCGGTCGTAGAAGGGGACGACCCGGACTCCCTCCGGCAGTCCCGTCTTGAGCTCCTCGAGCCGCCGCTTGACCCCCTCGATCACCGTCAGCGTGTCGACTCCGTAGCGGGCGACGACCACCCCGCCGACCGCCTCCGTCCCGTTCTTGTCGAGCGCTCCTTGTCGGAAGGCCCCGCCAATCGAGACCGTCCCGACCTGGCGCAGGTAGACGGGCACGCCCTCGCGCGTCACCACCGGGATCCCGGCGAGGTCCTCGACCGACTCGATCAGCCCCAGGCCGCGGACCACCGTCCAGGTGCCGTTGGCCTCGATGACGTTGCCGCCGACATTGCTGTTGCTCTCCTCGACCGCGCGGACCACCTCGCTCATGGTCACGTTGTACGTCCGTAGGCGGCTTGGATCGAGGTCGATCTGGTACTGCTGGACCCAGCCCCCGACGCTGCCGACCTCGGCGACCCCCGGGACCGCGTTGAGCTGATAGCGCACGTACCAGTCCTGGATCGAGCGCAACTCGATCAGGCTGTGCCGGTCGCTCTCGATCGTGTACCAGAAGATCTGCCCGACCCCGGTCGCGTCCGGACCGAGCGTCGGAGTGACCCCCTCCGGCAAGCTCCCTCCAACCAGGGTCAGCCGCTCGAGGACCCGCGTCCGCGCGAAGTAGAGGTCGACGTCCTCCTCGAAGATGATGTTGATCATCGAGAATCCGAACGCCGACTGCGACCGCACCACCCGCACCCCGGCCAACCCCTGCAGGTTGACCGTCAGCGGGTAGGTGATCTGGTCCTCGACCTCCTGCGGACTCCGCCCCGGCCAGTCGGTGAAGACGATCACCTGGTTCTCACTCAGGTCGGGAATCGCGTCGATCGGAGTCGTTCGCAGGGCCCAGTATCCCGCTCCCGCCAGCACCAGCGTGCCGATCAGGATCAGAAAGCGATTGTTCAGCGAGAAGTCGATCAGTCGTTCGATCATGCGCCCATCTCTTCCTCTTCTGCTCCATTCAGCTCAGGGGGCTTCAGCGGGATCAACGCACTCAACGCGCGTTGATCGTCCCGGTGATCGACCCGGTTCCCGCCTGACCCGCATAGTCAAGTTTGGCCTGCCAGGTTCCCTTCATCTCCAGCGTCACCGTCCCACGGTAGAGGCCCGGCGTCGAGGTGGTGGTCAGCTGCGCGTCATTCTTCATGTAGGGCATCGATCCCATCGCCGGCATATCGAAGTAGAGGGTGATCGCGCCGACGTCGACCGGCGTTCCCTGCGCCGTCCGGAATTCGACCATGAACTCGTTCGGCCCTTCCCGCAGAAAGCCCGAGCGGGAGGCGAGCGTCGCCTTGACGTTGCTGTCTTCGAGGACGATGACCGGCGTTCCGCTCAGCTCTTCCCGCTGGGCCGTCGAACAGCCCGCCCCGACCACCCCGGCCACCCCGGC
>JBEIJP010000078.1:0-9206 GCA_040380245.1 Acidobacteriota bacterium
CTGGCGTGAAAAAGACGATCGAAAAGGAAAGAAGAGCGAGGAGGAGCCATTCCCCGTCGCTCTTCTCTACTCCACTCAGTTAGTCGGCGCTTCCGCCCACGTCCTCGCCTCGTCCTGTCTGCTTGCTCAGCCGACCCGCCGAAGATCGAGGCGAATGAGAAGAACGGTTCGATTGTACTGACTCATTCGTGGGCATGGCAACCGCGCTGCGCGCTGTTGCAGAATTCGGGCTCAGCGAGCTGCCCATCCGGTCCAAGACAGTTCTGGGTATGCAGGCACCAGAAGCTGCCGGTATTCGACCGGGGGACAGTCGGTTCATGCTCGGCCCAGATGAACATCTCTTTCCAGCGCAAGGCGGGACAGAGATTCGGACGGTTGGTATCGTAGCGTTCTGCTTCTGTCATGAGGTTCCTCCCTTCGGGACGGCAACTCTGCCCCCGTGACCAGGTCAGGCAGGGCAGGGAGGGGAGCCGGGGCTCCCCTCGAATCGGTTGGCCCACCGCGGGGTCAGGCCGCTGCTTGCAGCAGGGCGCGTTTGACGGCGACCGAGGCGAGCTGGATCTTGTAGCCGTTGTGGGTGAGCGCGTTGGCGCCAGCCACCGCGAGCTTGCCCGCCGCGGCCGCTGTCTCCTCGGTGAGGGCCTTGCCAATCAGCGAGGCCGCCGCCGCGTCAGCGTTCCAGGGGATGGGCGCAACGTGTCCCAGAACGATCCGTGCCTCGCTCACCTTGCGAGCCCCGTCGAGGCGGAACGCCACCGAAGCCGTCGCGAGTGGCCAGTCGAGCGCCTCCCGCTGCCGAACTTCGTAGGTCGCACTCTGAAGCCCGACCGCGCGCGGCAGGGTGACTCCGGTGACGATCTCGTTGGGTTGCAGCGCGTACTCCCGGTCCTTCTCGGTGGCAGGCCGGACAAAGAACTCTGCCGCCGCCACCTCCCGCGCGCCTTTGGGGCCGAAGATCTGGATCTTCGCCTGCAGGGCGATCAGCGCGGGGGCGAAGGAGGACGGATTGACGAAGTAAGAGGGACCGTCGTTGCCGAGGATCGCGTGGTAGCGGTTGTCTCCGTTCGGAACCAGCGCCTGGCCCGCTTCATTCCTCGCCAACAGGCCGAAGCCGGCGCGGTAGTACCAGCAACGCGGCCGCTGGCAGAGATCGCCCCCGACCGTTCCCATATTCCGGATCTGCGGGCTGGTCACCCCGGCCGCGGCCTGGGTGAGCGCTGGATGGGCCTTCCCGAGCCCTTCGATCAACTGATCGAGGGTAACGAGCGCTCCGATCCGACCGGATCCATCCCGGGCGATCCGCATCCCGGAGAGCTCCTTGATCCCCTTGAGATTGACGACCCGTTTCGGGGTACTCACGTAGTCCTTCATCAGGCTGAGAAGGTCTGTCCCACCCGCGAGCACCTCGACCTCTCCCCAGGTCGCTCCGAGGAGGGCGACCGCCTGCTCTTTCGTCGTTGGGCTGGCGTATTCAAATTGATTCATGACGTTTGGCCTCCTTTCCGGGCCAGTGCGGCGAGTACCCGGTCCGGGGTCAGCGGAATCGTTCCGACCCGCACCCCGATCGCGTTGGCGACGGCATTGGCGATCGCTGCTCCCGGCGAGACCGTTGGAGGCTCGCCCAGTCCGATCGGGCCCCGCTCATCGTAGCCCTTCCCGGTCATCATATGGACTTTGAAGGTTCCAATATCGGCGAGTCCGGCCAGTTTGTAGAACTCCATGTTCGGGTTGAGCATCCGGCCCGTCTGGTTGTCCATGATCTTCTCCTCGTAGAGGGAGAAGCAGACCCCCATGATCATGGCGCCGTAGACCTGGCTCTCGGCCGTCTTCATATCCATGACCAGACCGCAGTCCTGAACGGCGACAAAGTTGTTCATCTTGACGATGCCCGTTTCGATATCGACGAGGACATCGGCCATCTGAACGCCGCCGACGCCGGCGGAGGTGAGGGTTTCACGGCCCGGGTGCTTGCCGCGGGTGGTGAGCGGCTGCGTGCCCAACTTCGCGCAGGCCTGCTTCCAGCTCATCTGCCGCGTCGGGGCCGAGGCGACCCGAATCTGCCCGTCGACCGCTTCCAGCTCGGCGGACGTCGCCTCGAGCGCCGGGGCGACCTTCTCGAAGAGCGCGTTGAGGGCATCGATCGAGGCGCGTCGCGACGAGGCGCTGATGCCCCCGACCGTGGTCGAACCACCTGACGAGCCCGAGGGCGGGTACTTGTTGTCGCCGATCAGCACCTTGACCTGGTTCTGGGGGAGACCGAGCGACTCCGCGACGACGATCTGGATGACCGTCCGTGTGCCTGTTCCAAGGTCCTGTGACCCCATCCGAATCTCGACCGATCCGTCCGGGTGGATGGTCAGATCACAGTCACTGGCGTGGCCGCCGCCGCCCCAGGTGTGGAGCGAGAGGCCGAGACCCCGCTTGACTGTCGAGGTGCTGCCGACCGCACCCTCTCCACGGGGGCGCCAGAGCTTCTTCCACTCGATCATCTCCGCCGCCTTGAGCAGCTCGTCCCGGTAGATGTTCGCCCTGACTCCTGTCATCTCGATGTTCTTGAGCACAAAGTCGAGCGGATCCATCTGCAGTTTGGCGGCGAGGTCTTCGAGAGCCCCCATCGTCACCAGGCATGCCTGCGGATGGTTGGGAGCCCGCCAGGCCCGCTGCGGACCATTGTTGGTCGAGATGCTGTGGTGGCGGGTCCGCTGGTTCGCGAACTGCCAGACGTAGGGGTAGGGGGGCATGCCCGTGCCGGCGACGCCGCCACTGCCCCACGACTCCGATTCCCAGGCGACGAGGGTGCCGTCCCGCTTCGCGCCGACCTTGACTCGCGCGTAGGCCGAAGGGCGTGTCCCGGCGACGGCCAGCTCCGCGTCCCGCTCCAACATCAGCTTGATCGGGCGGCCGCCGAGCGTCTTCGAGAGGCGGGTCGCCTCCAATCCCCAGCGATCGACGGGAAATTTGCTCCCAAAGCCGCCGCCAATGTGATCCATCCGGACGTGGACGTTGCCGGCCGGGAGCTGCAGCGCTCGGGCCATCTCGCCACCGAGGCTCGAGACAGACTGGGTCGATGGATGGAGCAGGACGTTGTTCTCGCCCTCCCATTCGGTGACCAGTCCGTGCGTCTCCAGACAGCAGTGGGTGATGACATCGTTGCCGTAGGTATCCTCGAGGATGACCTCCGCGGTGCTGAACGCCGCGGCCGGATCTCCCTTTGTCTGTTCCGTCGGCGGTCGCCGGTTGGCGGCGGGAACCTTCTCCAGGTCCCGCTCATTGACGACGTGGGGCAGGACCTCGTAGACGATTTTGATCGCGCGGGCGGCATCCTCCGCGGTCGGCTCATCGACCGCCGCGACGATCGCGATCTCGTCCAGGGCCCACTGAATCTCTGTGCCAGGGCCCTGGATGACCCGGATCCCGGCCACTCCCGGCATCTTCTCCGCCGCGCTGATGTCGATGCTGACGATCCTGGCGTGGGCGTGGGGCGACCGGAGCACCTTGCCGAAGAGCATCCCCGGCCGATTGATGTCGTAGGTGTACTTCGCCTTTCCACTCACCTTGTCCGGACCGTCGATGCGCGAGATCCGCTTGCCGATGTACTTCCGCTTGCCCTCCTCGGGCCATTTGTACTCAGCCATTGCGCCGTCCTCCTCTCGTCTTCTGCTGCTTCAACTCCCTGGATGCCTGGGCCACGGCCTCCTTGATTCCGACATAGGTCCCGCAGCGACAGAGATTGCCGCCCAGCCCCATCTGGATCTGCTCCGGTGTCGGTTCGGGATGGCGATCGAGCAGCGATTTACAGGCCATCACGAACCCGGGCGTGCAGAAGCCGCACTGCTGGCCGTCGTGATCGACGAACGCTTTCTGGACCGGATGGAGCGTGCCATCGGCGGTCAGACTCTCGACCGTCTCGATCCGGTGGCCCTGGGCGTCGATCGCCAGGACCGAGCAGCCGTAGACCAGTTTCCCATCGAGCAGAATCGAGCAGGCCCCGCAGGTCGCCCGGTCACAGACCCGTTTGGCCCCCGTGACGTCGAGATCGTTGCGCAGCGCGTCGAGGAGCGTGACACGCGGCTCCGCCTCCACCACTTTGGCCGCCCCGTTGACCGTCAATGTAATCTTCCCTTTTTCTGGCCCGATGATGGCCGCCGCGGGCACTCCTGCCGCTTCCCGCGCTTCGGCCGCGGGTGCGGTCGGGATGGTCAGGGCCACCCCTGCCACACCCGTTCCTTTAAGAAACGTACGCCGCGACACATTCGGCTGGTCGCGCCGATCATCTGAACTGCTCATGGGTTTGCCTCCCTTGACGTGAGTCGATGTGATTCGTGGAAAAAGAACGGACGCAGTATACCAGAGATCCCCACGCCAGCCAGTTCTTCCGTCCGCTTCCGGAAAAATCGGTTCGCCGTCGGTGGTCAGAAACGCCAGGTCGAGGAGCCCTCACGCTGGCTCGTGGGCCGAGCGGGGGATAAAGACGCGGTAGTCGATCTCCTGGAAGATCGTGTCCTTCGATTCGACGTCCAGCAGCCAGGACTGATCGATCGAGTTCTGCTGCAGCATGTCGTAGAGCCGGGTGAATCGGTGGATGTGGTCTTTGAACCGCTTGACCGCGTACTGAACCATCGTTCCGGTGGTGATGATGAAGGCCCAGTCGGACGACTGGGCCAGAAGCAGCTCGCGCGCCGCCTGGTTGAGGGCCCGGCGGTGCCACCCTTCCGCTTCCGGGTAGCGACTGGCCAGTTCGACCATCCGCCGCTCCGCCGCGTGCTGGTGCAGATAGAGCCACTTGGTCTGGGCGTTGATCCAGACACGGTTGTAGCCCTCCGCCCCCCACGATGAGTGGGAAGGTGTCTGCGGCTGATTCTCGGGAAAGAGCTGCAGGTAATCGATCGGGGAGATCGCTTCGATCTCCCGCTGTTCCCGTGCCAGCTGCCGGAAGAGGGCGAGTAAAAATTGCGGCCCCTCGAACCACCAGTGGCCGAAGAGCTCGGCGTCGTAGGGCGCGAGGATGATCGGCGGTCGGCCAAGGTGTGACTCGAGGTGGTGGGCCTGCGCGATCCGCTTGCCCAGAAAGTCACGCGCGTGAACCTCCGTCTTCCGGCTCGCCCAGGAGGGCACGTATGGCGCCTTCTCGTGGAGGGGCACGCGCCCGGTGATCCGGTGGTACTTGATCCCGATATTCCGCCTGACGCCATCGTCGTGGAGGTAGGGACGAATGTAGTCTTCGTCGAGCGCGTCATACCCGAGATCCCTGTAGAATTCGCGATAGTCCGGATCCCCCGGATAGCCGATCTGGGAGCTCCAGACCTGCTCGCTCGTCTCTGTGTCGCGGGCGAAGACCGCAACGCCGGCGGGAGTGACCACCGGCGCGTGAATGCCTCGACGGGGGCGCGGCGATCCGTAGAGGATCGCGTGGGCGTCGACGATGAAGAAGCGGAGGCCCGCCTCTCGCAGGTACCGATCATCTCCCGGGTTGAAGGCACATTCCGCCAGCCAGATCCCGCGTGGAGAGCGCCCGAAATGCTTGCGGTAGTTGGCGCAGGCGATCTCGATCTGGGCCCGTTTGGCGGCCTCATTCGACATCAGCGGCAGGTAGCCGTGGGTCGCGCAGCAGGTGATGATTTCGAGGAAGCCCTCCTCCTGCAGTTCACGAAAGGCGCCAATCAGATTCCGGCCGAGTTCCCCCTCGTAGAGGTCGAGACACGCCCGGAAATGGCCCTGGTACATCCGGGCCGCTTCGTGAAACTGCGGCGCCTCCCTGGCGGTTCGTTCCACCTCCCGTTCCGACAACTCGCAGAGCTTCTCGAGATGTCGAACGTAACGCTCCTGCAGGAGTGGATCGACCAGCATCTCGCAGAGTGGGGGCGTCATCGACATCGTCACGCGAAAGCGAATCCGCTCGTCGCGCAGGCTCCGGTAGGCCATCAGCAGGGGCAGGTAGGTCTCGCTGATCGCCTCGTAGAGCCAGTCCTCCTCGAGAAAATCCGGATACTCGGGATGGCGCACAAACGGCAGGTGCGCGTGGAGGACCAGACTGAGATATCCAATCGCCATAGCCGCCTTCCAGAAAAGTAGAGCGCGTCAGGTGGGCAGGAAAAGACCTGGCGCAAGCGCTTCTAGGCCGCCGTCGTCGCCGGTTCAGGCGCCTCTGGGACGCTCTCCGAGGCGACCTGGCCAAGCTGCTCGGCCAGGAAGAGGGGCATCGGCTTGTCGACGCGGATCTCCCCGTTCGCGCGGAGGACTCTCCGCAGCAGCTCAGGCAGATAACGCAACAGCAGCAGATATCCCAGCTCTCCGTCTCCCATGGCGCGGATGATCCCGAGAAACTCGCGCACCATCTCCGCCAGCTCCTCCTCGCTCAGCCGCTCCCACCACCGGTCGTAGGCCCGACCTGCCTCGAGGTCGGCGATGATCTCCATGATTCGTCGGAAGGAGGTCGGCAGCGAGTCCCACTGCTCTTTCGGCTCCCAGGCTCCACCTTCTCTGATCCTGGCCAGGAGCCCCTCCGCCGTGAAGATCCGTTCCGGGACGAGATGGCTCTCACGCAAGACCGCGAGGTAGTCGTTCGCCTCGATCGCGTAGGCCGGTTCCTCCGCGCTCACCTCCGACGGGCCGCCGCGCGGCGTTTCGACCGCCTGCGAGCCGAGCAGCTTGATGTAGCCCGCCCGCCTCGACTGGAGCCCCAACTCGATGCGGTAGCGTCGGCCCGGAAAGACGTCGAACCAGTACTCCCGTGTGTAGGGAACCTCAAAGAGGACGGTGACGCGCGTCGTCTCGTCGATTAGTCGTAAGACGAGACGAAACTCCGCTGCCTGCTCTGCCGGGAAGACCCGCCGCAGCTTCACAAAAGGGTCGGCTCGGAGATTCCAGTAGACGTAGACTCGGAAGGGATCCTGGACGAGTGCCCGCATCAGGTCGAAATCGTAATGGGCCGGGATGGGCAACCCCGTATCCACGATCGGCTCGGCCGCGATCGGTTCGTTGGCTTCAGCTGGCAGGGCAGGGAAGGGGTCGCGAAGAGGGGGAGGCGCGAAGGGGTTCCGCTCCAGGGTCGGCGTGAGCGAGGACAGATCGAAGAAGAAGGGCACGTCGGTTCTCCCTTGGTAGCGGTTCCAGATCCCCCTGGTCAGCCAGTGACGGTGCCTGCGGTTCAGCAACGGATGCCGGCGCCGGAATCACCCCGGATCCACTGCTCTGATCGCTATTCACAAAGCCTGACAAGGAGTAGTACGAAATCCGAACTCAGGGTAGGGAGGGGGCTCGAAATTGTCAAGGAGTCCCATCCGACCTCTCGTCCCCGCCGACGTAGACGGCGGGCGGCACCCGACGAGAGAGCAGATGAGACAAGTCGGGAGAGGAATGTACGCCTCTCCCGTGCGTGTTCTGCTCGGTCCACCTCACCAAGAGACCGTTAGACGCCCACGGTCTGCCCTTGGGGGAGGCAGAACTTGTCGAAAGCGAGCGTTAGCTCATGCGCGATCTCCTGGGCGTTACGCCCTTCGATCTGGTAGCGCTCCATCATATAGACCAGCTTCCCATCCCGCAGCAGCGCGATCGAGGGCGAGGAGGGGGGGTAGCCAGTGAAGTAGTTCCTGGCCCGCTCGGTCGCCTCGATGTCGGCTCCGGCGAAGACGGTGATCGTTCGGTTGGGAGTCACCGCGTGCTGCAGGGCCGTGGCGACACCCGGACGGGCTTTTCCGGCGGCACAACCACAGACCGAATTGACCACCACCATCAGGATACCCGGTGTCTCCTTGACCGCCGCGTCGACGGCGGCAGCCGTCCGGGCCTCTTCGATCCCCAACTTCGACAAATCCTCACGCATCGGCTTGATCAACAGTTCTGAATACGGCATAGCAAACAACCTCCAACCTCGAAATTTGATCCGCTGGACTCGATCTTTCGTTACGCAGCTGCCCCGGGTGTCTCTCCGTCATCGGGAAGCCATCACCCTCGATTCTGGTTCCTCGGTTTCCTGCACAGGACTGGTTCAACAGTCTCAGACAGCCCTGTATTCGGAAAATCGTTCTGGAGAAGCCTGGGAAAGATGGCGCCAGTGCGCGCTCTTTCAGAGTACGAGGATTGAATCCGGAACAACAGAGTCGCAAGGTAGGGGAAAAATGTCACTATTCGATCCCCGAAATCTTGAAGAAACTGTTACAAATCTGTCAGCAGGGCCCCGTGTGATGGGCGTCAATGGTGGATCCGTGGGCAGCCGAGAGGCTCGGCACGCCGTTCCTCTCGACATTAGGCGCTTTCTTGCGTACCTTTTGCCCAGCCCACCTCGCTCACCTGGGGCAGAGTCGTCAAGGCTGGCTCGCATGGAAAAGGTGGGCAGGGTGGAGTCGAATCCCGGGACGGGTCGAGAAGATGACGGACAGGCAGATGACGGTCACTTTATGAATAAGACGTGGATCTTTACCCTCTCCCGCTGGATTGTGATGGCCCTGGCTCGCCTCTGGTTTCGGATCGAGTTCGAGGGCACGGAGTATCTTCCGAAGACGGGCGCCTTCCTCCTGACGCCGAACCACGTCAGTTATTTCGATCCCTTCTGGGTCTCTCTTCCGGTGAGCCGGCCGATGCGGTACATGACCTGGGACGAGATGACACGCAAGCCGGTCATCGGGCCGTTGATGCTGGCCTTCGGCGCCTTTCCGGTCGATATTCGTCGGGGCGATCGGACTGCCTTGCGACGGGCGGCCGACCAGCTCCACCGGGGAGGAGGACTGGTCATCTTTCCCGAAGGAGGGCGGACCTCGACCGGGGAGCTGATGCCCTTCAAGCCCGGGGCTATTCTCCTCGCCCTCGAGGCGGGAGTGCCGATCATTCCGGCGACCATCCAGGGCGGGTACGAAGCCTATTCCCGTCACCACCTCTTTCCCAGACCGCGCAAAGTTCGCGTTCGCTACCACCCACCTCTTCTCGTCCGCCTGCCACCGGGTGAGGAGGCCAGCAAAGAGTTTCTGCGCCAGCAGGCGGCCCGCCTCCGCGAGGTAGTCGCCTCTGGTCTGGCGCGGCCTGCTGCCTGAGAGGGCACGCGATTTTTGCCTGAGGGTCGCTGGCGCGTTCGACTGCGTTGTGGTATAAAGCATTCTTTGTCTGGAACAGGTGTACCGGTCAGCCTGGAAAGAGGGTCTCCCTTCTTCCTCGATTCGGTCCCGTCCAAGGCGGCGTAGCTCAGTTGGTTAGAGCGAGGGATTCATAACCCC
>JBEIJP010000079.1:0-9155 GCA_040380245.1 Acidobacteriota bacterium
CCGTTGACGGTACCCAGGGCGTTGCCCTGGGCTGGTATGCGGTGTCCCGTTGGGACACCAGGAGCCGATCCTCTTCTCCTGATCACAGCCACTCCAGCGCCGACCTCATGAAGCCATGTCAGGTCATTCAGGGGGCTCTCCCTGACTTTGCAAAAGCCCTGAGATGCCCCCTACTTCGGCGGCTCGCTTCGCGTCGAGACCGGCGTCCCCTGCGCGCCGGCGACGAAGAGGAGGATCCGCACCGGCTCCTTCCCTTTGTTGATGCCGTTGTGTTTGAACTCGACCACCTCGGCGAGCGTCTCGCCGGCCCGGTACTGCCGTCGGCTTCCATCCTCGTACTCGACGTCGATCACGCCCTCCAGGATATAGGCCAGGCTGGGGTTCTGGTGGGTGTGCCATCCGGTCGTCTCGCCGGGGGGAATCTCGACGAGGTAAGCGGCCAGTTCGGCCGTACCATTCGCCGTACCATTAGTTGGATACTTGACCGGGCGCCCAGCCTCATCTTTGGTCGTCTTGAGGAGTAGGTCGACCTTGATCGACCTGGCATAGGGTTCCTGGGCGACGACGGGTGAAGCCAGCAGCAGGAAGAGAAGCAGCAGTTTCAAACTATCCCTCGATTTCCGTCGGCGTGGACTGGTCAAGCGCAACTTTCAAATAGATCTGCTCAACCGCGAGTTGGCCAGCGATGGAATCCAGGACGATCAATCCAGCCGGATCGTTCGTTTCCGTCAGGATCCAGCGGTTGTCAGACTGGCGGCGATAATGTTCGATCTGGCACTTACTCTGGGCAATCAGGAGAAACTCCTGCAGTGATTCCAGTCCGCGATACGACTCAAACTTGAGTCCCCGGTCATAGGCCTCGGTCGATTTTGAGAGCACTTCGATCAGGATGGTTGGGTTGAGCAGGGTGTCATTGACGTCGTCTTCAAAGCATGGAGTTCCACAGACAACGATCACATCCGGGTAGGCGTAGAGTCGTTGCGAGGAGACCTTCACCCTCATATCGCTGGCATAGACCTCGCAGGGACGATGGCGGAGTTGTTCGCTGAGTGCGGCGGCGAGATTGACGGTAATCAGGTTATGGCGACGGCTGGCTCCGGTCATCGCCATAACCTCGCCAGCGAGAAATTCGTGCCTGAACTCGGACTGGCGATCCAGTTGCAGGTACTCCGCCTGGGTTAGTCTGATGATTGGCCTGGTCGACATGGCGATCTCCGAAAAGAATGAATCCGGACGACTCGAAACTACCATGTCCTGACGGCGGAATCCATTCCTTTACCGGGAAGCCGCGATACAAGAACGGGACCACCGAATGTCGAAGCAGACGGTGGTCCCGTGAGAGTGGGGCAACAGGCGATCAGAAGGTCAGCCGGAGGGCGAAGCGGATCTGCCGCTCGGTCGCCTGGGCCGACGTGATCTCGCCGAAGCCGTTGCTGTTGATGATCGAGCCGTCCGGACGGCGCGTCGGCGAGGAGGCGTTCGCGCCGGGGTTGTTGAAGGCCGGCGTGTTGGTCAGGTTGAAGACCTCTGTCCGGAACTGGAGCTTGAACCGCTCGGTGATACTGAAGTTCCGGAAGAGGCTCGCGTCGAGGTTGAAGACCCCGGGGCCGCGCATGCTGTTGCGGCCGACGGTGCCGTAGCGAACCGCCGTGACGGGCGCGAAGGCGAGCGGGTCGAACCACGAGGCTCCCCGACCAATCCCGCCGAGGATGCCGACGCTGGGGGTCACCTGATCCGCGGTCTGGGTATTTCCCGGCGCGTTGAGGGAGGCGCCCGCCGAGGTGACGGTGAAGGGGGTGCCGCTCATCTGCGTCATGATGCCGTTGACCTGCCATCCGCCGAGAAACCAGGAGCCGGGGCCGCTGGTCGCCCAGCGCTTGCCAGCGCCGAAGGGCAGTTCATAGACACCAAAGAGCTGCAGGTTGTGGGTGCGGTCGAAGCTGGCGGGTGCGCGGTTGCGGGCCCACTGGGAGACCGAGTGGAAGGTCAGGCCGGAGTCACTGTTTTCCGCATAGCCAATCGCCTTCGAGTAGGTATAGGTCAGTCCGACCTGGGCCGACGGGTTGAGCCGCCGATTGATCTGGGACTGGAAGGAGTCATAGGTCGCCGTGTTGAACGGGACCAGCATGTTGATGTTGGCGATCCGTCCGAAACGGGCGAGGGCGCGTCCCGGATTGCCCAGACCCACTTCGCCGGCGTTGATGTTGACATTGGCGGTCTGTCGAATCGCGCGGGTGCTGACGTAGGCGCCCTGGACAGTGAAGCCCCAGCCGATGTCGCGTTGCACGGTCAGATTGAGCGACTGGATGTAGCCCCGGTTGAAGGTCTGGGGGAAGGTCTGGGTGCCGATCGCGGTTGGGAGCGCGACTGACCCGGACGAAATATCGGGGGAGACAATTGCCGGCAGACCCGAACTGAGCGGACCCGCCGCCAGGAAGGAGGTCGCACCGGAGAGCTGCAGCGAGATCGTCGCCGGATAGGCGTCGCGCATATTGCGGAACGAGTTGGGATCGACGCTGATGCCGTAGCCAAGACGGATGACCGTCTTCTCCGTCGCGCGCCAGGCGATCCCGAGGCGCGGCGCGAACTGCCCCGCGCCAACCTCGACGCCGGTGTTCTCCGGCGTGCTGCCGAGGCCGCCGATGAGGACGCGGTCGATCACCGGATCGTACCGCTCCGCCCCGCGGTGATCACGTGTCGCGAACGGATAGCGCTCGAAGCGGGTGCCGTAGTTGATCGTCAGCGACCGCGTCACCTGCCATTGGTCACGGGCATAGACGCCCCAGCCGGGCATTCGGACGGCCGCCGGATTGATGTTCTGCAGATCCTTGCCCATCGACTGCGGCAGGCCGAGCAGGAAGTCGGCCCAGCCGTTGTAGAGGGTTGGCGCGGGCCCGCCATTGAGCGAAGTCAGGCCTCCGCTGAAGTTGAATCCCCCGCGTGGGCCAAAGGCGGCCTGGGGCTGGAAGTGGTTGATCGTGTAGTAGGTGTACTCGCCGCCGAAGCGGAGGTTGTGCGCGCGGCGACTCCAGCTGAGGTTGCCGGCGGCGACATACTGGTTGTCGCGGAAGAGGAACGGATTGGAGACGTTCGGGTTGCCGATCGAGGAGAAGCCGCTGATCGCGAAGCGCGGATACCCGCCCTGCAGTCGATCCGGCCCGTTCGTTCCCGGAATGCCGAGGTCGAGTCCATGGTTCTTGTCGATGTCGACATTCTGCGCGCCGAGGCGCTGGCGGGTGAAGCCGATGTTGCCGTCGAGCAGCAAGGTAGAGCTGATCGAGTAGGTTGCGCCGACCGCCGTGCTCTGAACACGTCCTGGGGCGTTGCCGGGCTGTCCGCCGGCGAGGGCGTCGCCGCCGGCCGGACCGAGCGACGGAGGATCGAAGATCTGGCTTGGCGAGATCGAGTACCGCACGAAGAGCGTCGAATTTTCGCTGGGAATGTAGTTGACTTTGAAGTCGTAGTTGTCGCGGTTGAACTCGTAGGTTCCGCTGGCGAAGTAGTTGTTGGCCGGCGTCGCCGAGACGAGGTTGGGTGCGGGGATCAGCCCGATCAGCTTCTGCACGATCGGATCGATCCGGTTGGTCGGGATGCGGTCACCCGGGAAGAGTGTCCGACCGGTTCCATTCGCCGCGCCGGTCGCCGGATCGTAAATTCTCGCTCCGGTGCCGCTGAAATCTCCCTGGCGCAGCGCCGCCGTCGGCAGGGTCCGAAAGGCTGAGGCGTTCTGACGCCGCACGGTCCGCTCCCACGAACCGAAGAAGAAGAGCCGGTTCTTGATCACCGGGCCGCCAAACGTTCCGCCAAACTGATTGAAGATGTTCTTCGGCAGGGTGCCTGGCTGGTAGTAGAAGAAGTTCCGCGCCCGCATGCGGCTGTTGGTATGGAACTCGTGGAGGCTGCCGTGAAATTCGTTGGTGCCGGACTTGATCTGGACGTTGACGGCGGCGCCGCCGGCCATCCCCTGCTCGGCGTCAAAACTGTTGGTGACGACGTTGACCGTCTCGACCGCGTCCTGGGGCGGCACGTAGGCGACGATATGCGGGAGCCACGGATAGCTCACCGTCGCGCCGTCGAGCCGCGTGTTGTTGTTGGAGAAGGAGGCTCCGTTGAAGTTGGTGACGAGGGCCCGCTGCGGGTTGCCGGCGTCCGAGTGGGCATCGGCCGGCGCCGAAGCGCCCGGGATCAGCTTGTAGAGCTGCTGGAAGTTGCGGCCGGCGCCGATCGGCAGGTTGCTGATCTGGGCCTTGTCGATCTGGTTGCTGACGTCGGCGCGATCCGTCTGCAGGATTGGCGCGGCGGCGGTGATCGTCACGCTCTCGGTCGCGCCTCCAACCTCGAGTCGGACATCTTCCCGAACGGTCGAATTGAGGCCGACGGTGACACCGGACTTGGTGTAGGACTTGAATCCATTCTGTGTGATCTGAATGTCGTAGGTGCCGACCTGCAGATCGCGGAACGCGAAGGCTCCGGATTCGTCGGTGACCGTCTCGCGTGACTGGGCCGTCGCCTGGTTGGTGACAGTGACCTTGGCCCCGGGAAGAATCGCTTCGGCCGAGTCGGCGACTCGCCCGAGCAGCGCGCCATAGAGTACCTGCGCGTTGCTCATTGATGGAATGGACAGCGCCAGACCGAATACTGCCAAGGCGCAGAAGACGGTCAGGCGACCGGGATGTCTTCTATTCATGAAACCCCCTCTGATGTTGCTGGTGTTGCTCTTGATCGTTTAGCGGAGCCGTGGCCCCGGTTTCAGTGACTGCAGGATGACCGCGATGGTCTGACCGGCGGTCAGTCTCTCTTTCTCTGACTCTTCGGACATTCAACCACTATCTTTCGAGTTCGGCAGCCTGGATCGGCTTTCCCTCCCAGAACCACTGGCCGTCCTGCTGGACGAGCAGGCGGGCGGCGCTGCCAGCGACGGGCGGCGCGTTGGTCTTCGGCAGCCAGCGGGCGTGGTCCCGCATGACGGCGCGGTACCGGTTGGCGTCCCGACCGCGGGCGAGATTGCGCCACTCGTTCGGATCCCGCCGCAGATCGTAGAGCTCCTCCTCGCCGTTGGCGTACCGAATGTAGCGCCACCGCCGTGAGCGCACGCTGTGGTTGCCCTGATTGTGGGTGGTGATGGCGGGCCAGGGGCGAGTCGCGCGAGGGTTTCGCAGCAGGGGAACGAGGCTGTGCCCCTCGAGGTCGCGTGGAGCCTCGCCGCCGCTCAGCTCGGCGAGGGTCGGGTAGAGGTCGAGCAGTTCGACGGGCTCCGCTGACCGGGCCCCCTTCGCGATCCCCGGCCCGGCCATGAGCAGGGGGACGCGGGTCGAGCGCTCCCAGAGCGTGTTTTTGCCGGTGATGCCCTTCTCGCCGAGGTGCCAGCCGTGATCCGACCAGAGCACGACGATCGTCGTCGCCGCGTGTGGGCTCGCCTCGAGCGCGTCGAGCACCCGCCCCAGCTGGCTGTCCATAAAGCTGATGCTGGCGAGGTAGGCCCGCACCAGCGGCCGCCACTGCCCGCTCGACTGGAGCCACGAGAGGCGTGGCTCGGGCAGCTTCCAGTGGAGGTACCAGGCAAAGTCAGGGATGTCGTCGCGGTCTGTCGCCAGTACCGGAGGCATCGCGAGCGTCGCTTCCGGGTACTGCTCGAACCAGCGCGGCGAGGCGAAGCAGGGGACGTGCGGCAACCGGAAGCCGGCGCCCAGGAAGAACGGCCGGTCGGCCGGCGCCTTCCGCAGGTAGTCGATCGCCGCGTCGGCGATCAGCCAGTCGGCCTGGGTCTTGTCCTCCGCTTCGCTGTTGGGAAAGACGCCCCAGTCCATCGCCTTGATCGGATCGGGCGTCGCCACCAGCTTGGCCGGCGGATAGGGCATCGGACCGTTCGTCCCCCACTCGTCGAACTCGCGCGCACGCTCGGCGGGGCGGATCGAGCCATCGTGGTAGATCTTGCCAGTCGAGAAGGTCTGGTAGCCCCGCGCCGCCAGGAACTGCGGAAGCATGACGTGGTCGCGCAGACGCGGCACGGCGCGCACGCCCGGCTGCAGGGTATAGAGCCCGGTCGTTGAAGGCCGGAGCCCGGAGAGAAGACTCGTTCGCGACGGGTTGCAGAGGGGCGCCTGGGTGTGGGCGTTGGTGAAGACGATGCCTCGCCGGGCCAGCCGATCGAAGTTTGGCGTTCGCGCCTGCGCATGACCACCCAGCGGACCAATCCAGTCGTTGAGGTCGTCAACCGCGATAAAGAGAATGTTCGGTTCGGGTCGAGGCGAAGGCAGCGATTGGTCCCCCGCCGTCAGACCGTGCGCGGCAAGCATACAAATGATGACGACAGGAATCAGTCGACGCGACATTCACTCTCCTCTGACCTTCCGCGGCGGCTTGATCTCCCGTCGCGACGCAACTCCACCGGAATTTCCACGTCCGGTCTCGACGAAAACGACAGCCGCTCGCCTGTGCCCCTGGCACTCATCGGAAACCGCTCGATGGGAGACAATCTCTTCCACCGCGAGTCGAATCCGGACGTGCTTCTCTATCTATCTATCTATCTATCTATCTATCTAGTCTGCTGTCTATCTCGTCTGTTGGTGAGTTGCGAATTCAAGATGGACGGCAGTATAGCAAATTTCGAAAATTTCAACAGTCGCCGCGGGAATTCCCGAAGACTTTGGCCGTCGGGTCGAGAGGTCGCCGTCCCTCCAAATGGAAGACGACTCTGCGGAAGTTGACCAGAATCGGCCACTTTTTTACGAGGGGGAAGACGATTTGTAACTACTCACAGCAACGATGAATATCATGGGATCCTATCTTCTTCTCGGTGAACTCTGTGTCTCGTTGGTGCAATCACGTCTTCCCGTGAGCCCGTTCTCCTAAATCGCGGAGGAAGATTCTTGAATCTCACGCCCGCTTCGCTCAAGACGCCAAGACGCAAAGACTGAACTTTGATCGTGAAAAGCAGCCAACCCTCTCGTTCCTTCTCCTCTTTGCGTCTTGGCGTCTTTGCGTGAGCCCATTCTCCCAAAATTGTGGAGGACGATCCTTGAATCTCACGCCCGCTTCGCTCAAGACGCCAAGACGCCAAGATGCCAAGACGCCAAGACTGAACTTTGATCGTGAGTAATTACGAATCACGGCACCCGCCCACAGATCCCAGCCGTTCTATTGTAAGCGAAGATTCTCGATCATGGAGATATCTCCCATCCGATACTCTGCGTGATACCTGAGGAGTCCCTCTTCATCGCTTGAGACATCGAAGAGCGCAACCGTCTCTGGGAAGAAGAAAGGGTCTCCGAGAGAGGTGATCTCTTTCATCTGTCGGGTCCGCAGGTCGAGTCGGGAGAGGGCCATTGCAGATCCCTCCTTTGGGGAAGCGTAGAAGATTGCCCGAGGGGTGATTTGCCATTGTCGTGCCACGAGCTTACCGGCCAGCTCGCGAACACGAGCCTCTTTCCAAGTCTTCAAGTCCATCGACCAGAGCGCGTCCTGTCGGGTGAAGTAGAGGATTTGACCATCAGCCGACTCGACAGGCTCGTAACAGTCGTCCCGATTGGCCAACCGGCCCTCCCCGCCTTTCTCCGGCAATTTCCAGCACTGCAACGCTTCCCGGCGCCGGGAGCTGTAATAGATCCACCTCCCATCGGAGGACCAGGAAGGTGTGAAGTTTTGCACGTTGTCCGAGGTTCGCTGCCTGACCAACCCGGTCTTGATCTCGATCGTGAAGATGTGAGGCTGTCGATCCTGATAGAGCTCAAAGGCGATCCTCGATCCGTCTGGAGACCAGCGAGGACTGCCGAGGTTCTCAGATCGTAAGAAGGTGAGCTGGTGCACGTTGGTGCAGTCGGCCTTGGTGAGCCAAAGTTCCCAGAACCCTGACTGGTTGGAGACATAGACGATCGACTGTCCATCTGGAGAGTATCGAGCTGAATGCATCTCCCGTGATGTGTTGATCGCGCATCGCCTGCCGACCGACCCGGCTGGCTGCTTCTCTGAGTTGTCAGAAAGCGTGTGGAGATAGATGTCGATGTCGTTGTAGGACTGGGTCACGGCCATCCGGGAATGGCCCAGGGAGAGGGAGAACTGATTGAACCCGCCAGGGAGTGCCGGGGTGCGGTTGGGTGAGCCCCCTTCCGGGTTGATCGACCATAGATCTTTGCTGCCCGCGCGGGTCGAGACAAAGAAGATGTTCCGGGAATCGCGAGGCCACTGCAGGTCGAAGATCTCTGACCGGTCGTTGGTGAGCGGGCGCAACTGCTGAGTGGGGAGATCGAGCAGCATCAGATCCTCGTCGATATTGCTCGTCGATTGAACAAAGACAAGGGATTTCCCATCCGGGGAGAAGCGGGGAAGGTGGTGGCCGTTGATCGTTGGCGCATCGGTCAGGCGGGTAACGCGCCGCGCCTCGATCCGTTCCTCCTCTTCCACCAGTGTCAGGAGCGAGAGCCCGCAGATTCTCTCCGGCAGGCGGTTCTCTGAGACGACCAACAGCTTTCCGTCGGGGGACCAGTCGAGCCCGTGCCCCTCCTGAATCTGGGCGACCTCCTGTTCGACTCCCCCGGGTACCGTGATGATCATCAGCGAGTCTGGCTCGGTGGGAAGAAGAGGGGATCTAAGGAAGGCAATCCGTTTCCCGTCCGGCGACCATACCGGCCAGGAGTCCATCCGTGGATCGTTGGTCAGCCGAATCGCCTCTCCCTCGTTGACCTTTTTGAGATAGAGGTCGACCTGGCTGGTCTTCTCGTCCGTTGAGGTAAAGACGACCCATCTCCCATCCGGTGAGAAGGCTGGTTGTTTCTCGATCCCTGGCAAGGTTACCAGGGGAAGCACCGTCGGAACTGGCTCCGAGAGGGACGGTGGAGTCTCCGAGGGAGCGAGCGCGATCATTCCGAGGAGGCAGAGCAAGGCCAGCCTTCCAGCCAGGAACCTGGGACGGAACCAGGAAGGGCTCTCCGTGATCGGAGGCTTGCCTCTTGTGTTCCTCACTGCCGCCGTCGACGCTGCTCCCAGCGGCTCCTCGCTGAGACTGGGGGCCGGAAGGGACGGCGTGGGCCTCTCTTTGCGCGGATCAGCAATTGGTCGCGTTCCTTGATCCTGCTGCGTAACGGAATGGTTGAAGAGATAGCCCCGTCCACTAATCGTCAAAATGTAGGATTGAGACCGGGGATCGTCACCGAGGATCC
>JBEIJP010000080.1:0-9119 GCA_040380245.1 Acidobacteriota bacterium
CTGGGGTTGAACCAGGCGGAGGAGATCCGGCGGCAAGCCGCCGCTTTGGTCGATGAGCACCTCTCGACACTCAAGCTGATCGAGGGGCTTGAGTTTGAGCAGCACCGCGCCAGTACGCTCCTGCTCGCCGTCTCGCGGGTGGGAGTTCCGCGGTCAATCGACAAATTGAACGAATTCGAACAGTCACTCCCCGCACTCACGGCCCAAGGATCGCGAGTTCTGCCCAGCCCCCTCTGGGTCGAACTCTCGCGGGCTGGAGAGGGCTATGCCGCCACGGTTCGTGAGGCCCTCGCCAGCCCCGGGAGGATCGATCGTAATCTCCCGCAGGTCCAGCAGCGCTACGATGACTTCACGCGGTTGATCGACGACGCCCTCAAGCTCGATGCCTTGCGAACGGCGGCGGGTGGCCGCAGCATCGAGCGCGCCTCCTCCGAGCTGACAAGTGAGAGCGGTGGACTGCTCGTCTGGGCACTGCTCCTCTCGCTGGGGTGCGCTTTCCTGACGATCCGGTTTACCCAGCAATCGCTCCGCCGGATCGCGTGGCAGGGCCAGGAGCTGAACCGTGTCTCCTGGCACCTCATCCAGGGACAGGAAGAGGCGGCACGACGCTTCTCCCACGAGCTTCACGATGAACTCGGCCAGGCACTGACGGGACTCAAGGCGATCATCCGCGCCATCCAACCGGCCGAACTCGAAGCAAGGCGCGGCGCTTGTCTCGCACTTCTCGATGAGACGATCGGCAATGTCCGGGAGCTCTCTCAGCTGCTTCGCCCGGTTCTGCTCGACGACTTTGGGCTACCAGCGGCGCTCCGCTGGCTGGCTGAGCGATTTGAGGAACGGACCCGGATCGAGGTCGAAACCAGCTTCAGCGGCATCGACCGCCTCGCCGATGACGTCGAGACCCATCTCTACCGGATCACCCAGGAGGCACTCACCAACATCGCCCGCCACGCCGGAGCGACCCGTGTCCGCCTCGAACTGACTCAAACGGCTGACCGGATCGTTCTGACCATTGCCGATAACGGAGTCGGGCTGCCGCTGGAGCGAATCGCCGGAAGGCTCGCATCCCCCAGCCTTGGACTGGTCGGAATGCGCGCCCGTGCCCAGCAGCTCGGTGGGCAATTCAGCCTTGCCAATCAGCCAGATGGAGGAGCCCTGGTCACGGTCAGTGTGCCCGCCCGTTCCGCTCACAGAGAAGAGCAGGAGGAAGGTGGACCAAGTGATGTCTGAAAAGAGAACGACCATCCTGCTGGTCGACGATCACGCCGTTGTTCGGCAGGGATTCAGAATGATCCTCTCCGCCGAACCCGACTTTGACGTGATCGGGGAGGCCGCCAATGGGCGGGAAGCCGTCAGTTTTGCCGAGACACTCCAGCCAGACGTCGTCCTCATGGACGTCTCCATGCCCGAGCTGAACGGCATCGAAGCCACCCGGCGCATCGTCGTCGTCTCCCCCCGCACCCGCATTCTCGCCCTCAGCATGCATCGCGATTCGGTCTATGTGCGGGAGATTCTCCGCGCGGGGGCCAGTGGGTATCTCCTGAAAGAGGCGGGGGACCAGGACCTGCTGACCGCCATTCGCGCCATTGCCCAGGGACAGGGCTATCTGAGTCCGGCGGTCTCCGATGCCGTCCTGACCGACTACCGCAAACACGTCACCGATCCGATCGATCTGCTGACGAGCCGTGAACGCGAGGTGCTGCAGTTGATCGCCGAAGGCAAGACGAGCAAGGAGATCGCGACCGCCCTCGACCTCAGTACCTACACTGTCGAATCCCACCGCGGCCGGATCATGGAGAAGCTCAACCTTCACAGCGCGGGAGAACTGGTCCGCTTCGCCTTTCGCAACGGGTTGATCGATTGACGTCCCACCCATCGCCAGAAACGGATGCCGGCTCTCTTCCAGGAACCAGGTTCGATCAGCGGAAGCGCACCGTCACCGGGTTGGCCATTCGTCCCGCGACGCTCAGACGGACCTCGACGTTGCCGCGTCCCGCGAGGCGCCCTGGCACCCGCACATTGGTCTGGTCCAGCCCGGGAAACTGCCCTTGCGGCCCGACATAGAGCACCTCGACCGGCTCACCTCCGATGGTCACGGAGACGGTACCGAGGCTGCCGCGATTGCGAAGCCCAGTGCCATAGAGCAGCAGATAGACCGCCTCCCCCGGATTGGAGAGGTCGATTGGCAGCCCGACATAGCCTCCCTGCCCAAAGTTGTACTCCAGCGGAGTCTCGTAGCGGGGAGGACCGCTCGCTGGAACCCGCAACACCGTCACCGACGCGGGGCCCGCTCCCGTCCCATTGGCGCTGAAGAGGGCGGGCGCGACGGGCTCGATCGAGAGCGATGCCACGGCAAGCCCTCCATCGGCGTTGAACAGGCTGACTGTCCCCAGCCCCGCCGCCGATCCCTCCGGGATCAAGAAGTTGACCTGCGTCGGCGAGACGAAGAAGACCGGTGCGATCCGTTCCTCGCAGACGCCATCCTTCACCTTGACGACCGTCCCATTCAACTCCTCGACCGGCCCCGTCTCACTCGCCAATGGAAAGGCGGAGAAGTTCGTTCCCCACGCCGAGACGAGCGCCCCCGGCGCCAACGCCACCGGACGCTGACTCGCCGCCGAGACGATCGTCATCCCCTTCGGACTATCCCCCAGGTACGTAAAGAGGAAGGTCGAGGATGACCTCGTCAGTGGGACGCAATCCCCCGCCAGCATCTCCCGGACCGGAACCCCATCCGACCAGACCCCCATGAACCGCTGCTCCCTGCTCCCATTCCCCAACGCGATCCGCCGCCCCGCGTCACTCCCGTTGAAGGAATAGTCGGCCAAGGCGTCGAAGATCCGGTAGACTCCATAGTAGTCGAGCGCGTCCGAGCGATTTCCCTCCGAGGGGACCCCGTGCGACGCTTCCAGGCGACTCCCCTGCCGCTGGTCACCTCGCAGCATCAGGAAGTCCTTCTCCCGCGATGGCAGATTGATCCGGTCGAAGATCTCCTTCGCTATCCGGTGGTCGCAGATCGTATCCTCCTCGAAGACCTGCATCACCAGCCTGGCGTGTGACGGAAAGCCCACCAGGTCGCGAACGCCCAACTGGAAGAAGTACCAGGGGGCCATGACATAGAGCAGCAGACTCTTCTTCCCCCACCCCCGCGTCGTACCCCGCAGCGACATCGCCAGACTCGCCGCGCCCCCGTAGGAGTGACCGACATACCCGACCCGATCCAGGTCGAAGCCGTCCCCGTACCGCCGCACCGCCTCCTCAAATCCTCGCCAGATCGTGTCGTAGCGCTTCTCGTTGAGCGTCAGATCCCCCGAGATGATCTGAAATGGAGAGAAGACCAGCGCATAGCCCTGACTGACGATATGGTCGATCAGCGCGGCGTACTCCTCCGGTTTGGTGTTGCTGAAGCCGGGAGTGAAGAAGATCACCGGAACCCGACCTCCTGCTCCCTGCGGGCCCCCTCGCGGGCGATAGACATAGACGTCCTCCTGGGTGAAGAGCGGACTGGCAAATCCTACCCGCTCGATCCCAAAAGGTCCTGGTGCTCCGTACCCGGCGGTGATCGGACCCGCGGTGCCCATCGCCCGGCCGTCCAGTCCCACCCCGCCGAGCGCCAAAAAAGTCCAGAGGATGAAGAAGGTCTTCTTCTCAGTCATCACCGACGCTCCTGTTCTGCTCCTAAGTTGTGTGGCTTTCACGATCGTAAATTCTATCCCCGCCCGCCGTCTCTTGGAATTCCCCCTTCGGCCATTTTTTGTGCCCGTGGTTCCTGGCGAGGGAAATTGGTTGGGCATGGGAATTGTTGGGAAAGGCCAACGTCTTTTCTATGTGGGTGGGGGAGAGGAGAGGTGGGCGGGTTCTCCCGATGAGAGCACGGATGGACGCTGTCCTTGCTCTCCGGTCTGCTGAAGCTCAACCCAGCCCCACGTCCGCCCAACCGGCCATTTGTCCGGCCATTTGCCGATCGGTCAATCATGGCTGTCAATCGATCATCGAGGTCGACCGGGGGGCAACCTCGTCAGAAGCGGAGCGAAACATCCGGGAGCTGCAGCCAGGACAAGCAGCCAGGACAAGCCGTCAAGACAAGAAGCCGTTCGAAAGGTCCATCGATGTCGAGCCAAGAGATACCCAGCCAAGAGATGCCCAGCCAAAAGCAAGATCCGTCGGCGCTGCATTCCAGTGAGGAGAGATTCAGTGAAGAGAGAGACGGTCGTCCTCCCACGGCTTCACCCTCCACGGAGACCAGCCGCGACTCTTTCCACCACCAGGAGGAGCGCCACGACCCGGTTCCTTTGGGCGAGCGCGGCCGCGGGGCACCGTCAATCCCCGACGCGGAGTGGGAGAGCCCCTCCGGGAGCATCCCCGGTGAGAGTCCTCCGATCGACCCGCCCTCTCCACAGGGGGCCAGCGCCTGGGCTCGGCGGCTCGAAGCCCTGCGGCGAGAGGCCGCCATGCTCAGCGGCGGAACGATGCTCTGGGGAAAGACCGCCCATTTTCCGCCTGAGATCGAAGAGGCATTCTGGCAGCAGATCATCGAATTTGAGTCGGTCGAGCCGGTTCTCCCCTTCGATCTCCTGCTGCGCGGCGGGGTGACTCTTCCTCCCCCCCGCCCTTCTCCGCGAATTCCAGCTGCCAGATAAACTCTGGGAGGTGATCTATTTCCTTGCCTCGATTGGATGTTACCTCGAAAACACCGACCATCTCAGCGATCGCGAGCTCTACACCGATCTGTGGGACAACCTGCTTCGTCAACCAGCCATTCTCCTGCCGGACGACCCAGGGTATGCCTTCCATCTCGACCTGATCGGCAGCGGGAGTGTGCACGATCAACAGATCTACCTGCAGTACTACGCTTGCGAGGAGACCCGTCGTCGCTGGATTGAGACCTGGCCAGATCAATCTCTTCCCCCACGGCGGCCGCGTCCCTGGGACCGCGATCGTCACCTCCCACGTGCGTTTCTGCGACGCCACGATCCGTCGCCGTAATTTTCCAGTTCCCACCCCGGACACATCGCCTCCCAGCCGGACATCAGACGGTCAGGCGCGTCTTCGGAGTCGCCATACAGACCCCCGGCCGGTGGATCCCCATTTGGGGAGGACCCTATTTGGGATTGGTTGCGTACTACCGGAGCGGCTGCTAGAGTATGCCGCGCGCAAGAGGAATCTCGAACCGGTCGAACGTCTCTTCCAGCTTCGAGGTGCAGGTCGGCCGACCGGATCAGCGCAAGTCAACGAACAGGCAGGGAGGAGAGAGATGACCAGAGCCGGGTGGGGAGTGCTCTTCGTGCTCCTGGTCGTTGCCTCGCCGGTGGCGGAGGAGATCGCGGCCTGGTGGGGTTGGCAGCACCCATCTCCCCAGGGCAATGCGCTCCACGGAGTAGTGCTGCTCGATGAAGGCGGGGCGGTCGCGGTAGGGCAGAATGGAATGATTGTCCGTCGCCGACCGGGATCAGATCAGTGGCAGGTCGTGCGGAGTCCTGTCACCACGCCTCTGCTGGGCATCGCGGCGCACGGACGACAGCTCTGGGCGGTTGGAGTGCGGGGCGTGATCCTCCACTCGCGCGACCGGGGGAGCACCTGGCGCCGGCAGACCAGCGGAACCGACCACTCCCTTCACGCGATCTGGTGGCAGGGCGAACGCCGCGGCTGGATCGTCGGAGCGCAGGGTACGCTGCTCGAGACGCGGGATGGGGGCGAGCGCTGGCGGCGGCGATCGGTCGGCACGATCACGGCCCTCCACGCGGTGGCCTTTGCCAGCGCGCTTGACGGGATCATCGTCGGTGCGGGAGGAACGGCTCTCTTGACGCGCGATGGGGGAGAGACCTGGGCCCCTTCGCCGCTCCCTTCATCGGAGGGAGCGGCTGCAGACCTCTTCGCGGTTGCCGCCCTTCCCGACGGTCATTGCTGGGCGGCGGGCAGCGGCGGCCAGCTCTGGCAGCGACTGGAGGACGGCGCTCCGTGGCAGCGCGTCTCCCTGCCATCCGAGAGCTCTCTCCACGCCCTCGCCTTTGTGGACTCGCGGCGCGGATGGGTGGCCGGCGAGAGCGGAACGCTCTTTCGCACGATCGATGGTGGGCAGACCTGGCAGACGGTCGAGACGGGCGTCTCCTTCACGTTTCACGCCCTCGACCTGTTAGGAGCGGATCAACTGCTCCTCGCCGGCGAGAAGGGAGTCCTGCTGGCTTCCCAGGACGCGGCCGGGAATACTTCCGGGAACCGCGGCCCGACCTGGTTGAACCAGGCTTTGGGAACCCGCGCCGCACTCCAGTCGGTCTTCGCGATCGATCCCAATCACGCCTGGGCCGTTGGGCTCGATGGGGCGATCCTGGCCACCAGCGACGGAGGTCGACATTGGGAGCCGCAGGTCTCTGCTTCGAAGGCCGCTCTTCGATCCGTCGCGTTTCTCAACACCCGAGAGGGATGGATTGTCGGCGCGGAAGGGACGCTTCTTCGCACCATCGATGGCGGCCTGACCTGGGAACCACGCCAGGCGGGTACCGATCCAGACCTTCTCGCGATCTCGTTTGTCGACGCGGCGGATGGCTGGATCCTGGCCGAGAACGGCTTCATCGGGCAGACCAGGGACGCAGGAGAGACCTGGAACTTTCGACCACTGCCGAACGCCCCGCCGGCTCTGGCGCTGACACGGCTCGATGCGCGGCTGGCCTGGATTGTCGGTGAGTCTGGATCGATCCTCCATACGTCGGATGGGGGAGAGACCTGGCAGCGGCAGGAGAGCGGCACACAAGTGCCCCTTCACGGGATCTCCTTCGTCGATCCCCGTCACGGCTGGGCGGTGGGGGACGCAGGGCTCATCCTTTCGACGACGGACGGGGGGCAGATCTGGCAGGTTCAGATCAGCGGACTTCGCCATCGGTTGACCGCGGTCCAGGCCCTCGACCCGAAGCGTGCCTGGACGGTCGGTCTATTTGGAACCATCCTCGGGACCACAGATGGAGGCAATCGCTGGCTGCCGGCCCGCACCGGGACCGCCGCGAGCCTCCTCGCGCTCTCCCTGCGAGGTCGAAATGGTTGGGTGGCCGGTGTCGACGGAGCCATTCTACGTCTGGGGGGAGCCGGCGCAGGGGAGCTCGAGACGCTTCTGCGCTGGTGAGGGGTGAGGGGGCATTGACGATCTCCTCAATCTCGCTCAATCGCCCATTGGTTTCTCCGAGATCGATCGACACAGGCTTCGATACAACAGAGGTAGGCGTAAGAACGGATGATGATCTCCCCTTCCACTGCCAATGGCCATGCCCCCGGATCCCAATCGGCACGGCGCGAGCAGCGACTGGCGACCGCCCGTGCGGCCTTTCTCGCGCGGTACGGTCCAGGGGAGGTCCGCGTTCTGCGGGTTCCGGCGCGAATCAACATCCTCGGGGAGCACGTCGACTATGTCTCCTACCTCCCCACCGCCTCCCTTCCGTTTGGCAGCCGTGAGCACGAGATGCTGATGCTCTACCGGCCCTCTGGCGAGCGATCGATCCGCGGCGCCTCGGGGCACGCGGGATTCGAGCCCTTCCGCTTCGACCTGGAGCCCACGCCCCCAGACGAGGACTGGGTCGAGTTCGTCTTCGACCGTCCTGCTCCCACCCCCCACTGGTCGAACTACATCCGTGGAGCCGCGCTCTTTGCCCAGTGGAAGTACGGGAGCGCGATCGGGCAGGGGATCGATTTTCTTCTCGATTCGACGATTCCCCCGGCGGGAGGATCTTCGTCCTCCTCGGCGATCGTCGTCCTCGCCGGCGCCGCCCTTCGATTGGTCAACGGCATCTCTTTCAACCCCGCCACGCTCGCGCGCGAGTCGGCCCAGGCCGAGTGGTTCCTCGGGACACGGGGAGGGGCGCTCGACCATACGGCGATCTGTCTCTCGCGCGAGGGCCAGGTCTTGCTAATGGACCACGCCCGGCTGACCACCGAGCTGCTTCCATTCCCCATCGACAACTACCGTTGGGTGACCTTCTTCTCCCACGTCGCCGAGAAAGGCCGGGCGGTGATGCTCGAATACAACGAGCGGGCCGCCGTCTCGCGCCTGGTGATCCCCGCGCTCCTCGCACAACAGCCGGCTGAAGCGCCGGTGGAGGAGCGGATCGATTCCTTGCCGGAAACGCTCTCCCTCGCCGACTTTGCTCGCCTCTCTCCGGAGGCGATGGTCGAATGTCAATCGGCTTTTCCGTCACTGGTGGAAGACCGCTCGACGCGTCCGCTCAAAGTTCGCGATCGAGCCCGTCACCATCTGGGGGAGGCTCGCCGAGTGGCAGAGGCCGTCGCGCGGCTGCGCTCCCTGGGGGAGTCTGGGACGCCAGATCAGGTCGATTCGATGATCTCGGTGCTCGGAGGTCTGCTCGGGGCAACCCACGCGAGCCTCCGCACGCTCTACCAGGTCAGCAACGCCGAGGTCGAGGCGCTCGTCGAGGCGATTGGAACGGGCCCGGAATCCCTTGGTTGCCGGTTGATGGGGGGAGGATTTGGCGGCAATGTGCTTGCCCTGTGCCGGGCGGCCGATGTCGACGCGCTGGTCGAGCGTGTCGAACGCGGCTACTATGCTCCCCGCGAGCGTCACGCCCAACGGGAAGGGGCGGTGATGGTCTCTACCCCGGGAGACGGAATCTCCCCACTTTGACTCGACAGAACGGGCGACGTTCGATGTACCTGCGGAGGGGCGCTCCTCCGCGCTTCCCTCTTGTCGATCGCATCCCCTTCAGAGAGGGCCCCTCGAAATGGCAGGAAAGATTCGCAATCTCCGCTGGTGGATTGGTGGCATGCTCTTCGCGTCTACCGTCATCAACTACCTCGATCGCCAAACCCTCTCGACGCTCGCTCCGTTTCTCAAGAAGGAGTATGAGTGGACCAATACCGACTACGCCATGCTGGTGGTCGCCTTCCGCCTCTCCTACACCATCGGGCAGACCGTCTTCGGCCGAATCATGGACCGAGTCGGGACGCGGCGCGGATTGACGCTCTCCGTCATCAGCTACTCGCTCGTCTCGATGCTGACGGCGCTGGCGCGAGGCTGGTCGAGCTTTGCTTTCTTCCGTTTCCTCCTGGGGGCCGCCGAATCGCCCAACTGGCCGGCGGCGACCAAGGCGGTAGCCGAGTGGTTTCCCAAGCGTGAACGA
>JBEIJP010000081.1:0-9100 GCA_040380245.1 Acidobacteriota bacterium
CCGCAACGCCAAGCTCTGGGGCGCCGACACCGTTCTCCTCGTCCCCGCCGTCGTCACCCCCAGGACGACCATCCCGCAGGCCTGGGAACGCTCGCAGGCCGAGATCCGCAAGATGATTCCTCTCGCGAAGGAGCTGGGCGTCATCATCGGCATCGAAGAGGTCTGGAACAAATTTCTCCTGACCCCCTACGAACACGCCCGATTCGTCGACCAGCTCAACAGCCCCTGGGTCAACGCCTACTTCGATGTTGGCAATATCGTCATGTACGGCTATCCACAGGAGTGGATCCGGGTGCTCGGCAAGCGCATCGGCAAGATTCACCTCAAGGACTTCAAGACGGACAACCGACAGTTTGTCCCGCTGCAGGAGGGGAGCGTCGACTGGCCCGAGGTGAGACGGGCCATCGGCGAGGTTGGGTTTCAGGGCTTCCTGACGGTCGAGCTCCCCGGGGGTGACGAGGCCTACCTCCGCGAGGTCAGCCGTCGCGTCGATCGGATTCTCGCCGGGGAGTAGCTCCTCCCCGGTTCCTGACACGACGCTGTGTGCGGAGAGCGGGCGATCCCCCGGCTCATTTCCGGAGTCGCTCGATCTCCCGCACCAGGTCGTTGGCGAGCTCGCCGGGCTCGCTGCCGATGCCGACCAGGCGGTAGGCGACCTTCCCCTCGCGGTCGAGGATGATGATCGTCGGAATGGCCGAGAGGTCGAAGGACTGATACGTCGCCATCTTCGGGTCGCGCAGCACCGTCAGCCCTACGTTCTTCTCTCGCATCCAATTGCGCAGTTCCTCGTTCGACATCCCATGGCGCGTTCTCGGCTGGTCACTGTTGATGCTGACCCAGAAGACGGCGACCTCGCGCGAATCGTAACGGCTCGCCACCTGTTGCAGGGCTGCCAGCTCCCGCGACAAGTGCGGAATCCAGGTCCCTCCGAACGAGAGCACCGTCACCTTCCCCCGCAGGTCCGCCATCGTCACCGGCTTGCCGTCGAGCGTGCGCAGCGGCTCCCGCTCCTCCTGCCTCCCGGCCCCAAAGGCCAGCCCGACCAGCAGCCCGACTGCCAGCCCATTCCAGATTCCCCGGCCCACCCGGGTCCTCCTCCGCTTCCCGCGCTCGATCACGGTCGCCTCCTTCTTCGCCTCCCCCCTCGTCTCAGGTGAGGGCGTCGTAGATCAGGACGCGCGACCAGAGCGGCGCGCACTCGATCCGAAACCGGTCGTGGACCGGGTCGACCTGGTAGGCATCGTGCCCGGCGACATCATCGAAGATCGTCAGGAGCATGCAGCTGTACGAACGGTCGATCACCGGTCGGTCTGTCTCCGCCGGTGTCCCGACGTGCCCGATGCGCACGCTCGGGATGGTCGTCAGTGCCCGGACCTGGCTCCAGAACTGCGCCGTCTCCTCCTCTGTCAGATCGGGCCGCAACCAAAAATAGACGGAATGGACGAACATGGGATGTTTCCTTTCTCTGCTTTCTGCTTCTATCGGGAAGGGCATCGGCCACACTTCTCGAAGCGGCTGGAAGCCGCTTCTACAATGGCTTCTCTTCTACCCGAGCTCCTTGGATTGAATTGAGGTGATCGTGCGATTGCCCTGATCGGCGGGGAGGCTCTCCGGATCCTCGATGACGCGCCGGCCGACCAGCCGATAGTTCCCCCGCAGGGCCAGGGCCACCGCCTCCGGGTAGATCCGGTGCTCCTCGGCGAGGATGCGCGCCGAGAGCGTTTCCAGGCTGTCCCCGTCGAGCACCGGCACCACCGCTTGCCGCAGAATCGGGCCGTGATCCAGCTCCTCGTCGACCAGATGGACCGTGCAGCCGGTCGCCTTGACGCCGTACTCCAGCGCTTGCCGCTGCGCCTCCAGCCCCGGAAAGGCGGGCAGCAGCGAAGGATGAATGTTGAGAACGCGCCCTTCGTAGCGCCGGATGAACCACGAGGAGAGGAGCCGCATATACCCGGCGAGGCAGATCAGATCGACCCCGTGGTCGTCGAGCGCCGCCGCCATGGCCCGGTCATGCTCCTCGCGGGTCGAGCCCTGGTGGTCCCGCACGAAGGTCGCGATGCCCCGCTCCCGCGCCCGCTCCAATCCCGCCGCCTCTGGTCGGTTGCTGATCACCAGCGCGATCGTCGCCTCCGGGATCGATCCGTTCCGCACCGCCTCCGCCAGCGCCACCATATTCGAGCCGCGCCCCGAGAGCAGGATTCCGATCCGCTTCATACCCATCGGACCTTTCCTGCCCCGGCGACCACCTCGCCGATCCGGTAGTGGACCTCCCCCGCCTGGCTCAGCTCCTCCTCGACGAGGGCGGCGTGCTCGCGCGCCGTGATGATCACCATTCCCACGCCCAGGTTGAAGGTCCGCCGCATCTCGTCTCGCGGCACATTGCCGATCTTCTGCAACAGCGAGAAGACCGGCAGCACCGGCCAGCTGCCATCCTCGATCGCCAGGTCGACGTTGCCCGGCAGGATCCGCGGCACGTTGTCGGTCAGCCCGCCCCCGGTGATGTGGGCCAGCCCCTTGATCACCCCGTCGTGTCCGAGGATCCGGTCGAGCGCCGGCAGGTAGTTCCGGTGCGGCTTGAGCAGCTCCTCGGCGACGGTACAGCCCAACTCCTCCACCTGGCTGTCGATCTGGTAGCCGGCGATGTCGAGCAGCAGCTTGCGCGCCAGACTGTAGCCGTTGGTGTGGAGCCCGACCGACGGCAGCGCGATCGCCACGTCCCCCGCCGTGATCCGCTTCCCATCGATGATCTTCGCCCGGTCGACCACTCCGACGATGAAGCCGGCGATGTCGTACTCCCCGTCGGCGTAGAACTCCGGCATCTCCGCCGTCTCGCCCCCCAGCAGTGCGCAGCCCCCCTCGACGCACCCCCGCGTCATCCCGGCGATCACCTGCTCGATGATCTCCGGATCGAGCCGCCCCGTCGCGATGTAATCGAGAAAGAAGAGTGGCCGCGCTCCCTGCACCAGGATGTCGTCGATGCAGTGCGCGACCAGGTCGTACCCGACCGTGTTGTGGATCCCGCTGGCGAAGGCGATCTTCAGCTTCGTCCCGACCCCGTCGCAGCTGGCCACCAGCACCGGCTCCCGCATCTGCGGGAAGAGTCCGCTGAACATCCCTCCGAAACTGCCAATGTCCGACAAGACCCGATCGTGGAAGGTCGTTCGCGCCAGCCGCTTGATTCGCGACGTCGCCACGTCGGCGGCGTCGATGTCGACCCCCGCGTCCTTATAGGTGATCTGCTCTCTCATCGTCCCCTCTTCCTCTGTGTGCCCGTAGATGGTCTCGCCGATCCAGAGCCGCTCAACGCCCGGCTCCCGTCGGCTCTTCCTGGCGTCGATCGATCGTCCGCTCCCCGTTGGGCAGCGGCGTCGGATACTGCCCCGTGTAGCACGCCGTGCAATGGCGATTCTGCTGTGGATCCCCCACGGCGTCGAGCAGCCCCTGCAGGCTGAGATACCCCAGCGAGTCCGCTCCGAGATACTCCCGAATCGATTCGACCGACTGATGCGAGGCGATCAGCTCCTCCCGCGTCGGGGTATCGACTCCGTAATAGCACGGTGCGATCGTCGGCGGACAGCTGATCCGCATATGCACCTCGCGCGCCCCCGCGTCCCGCATCATCTTGACCAGCTTCTGCGACGTCGTCCCGCGCACGATCGAATCATCGATCAATACCACCCGCTTTCCCTCGATCAGATCCCGTACCGGATTGAGCTTGATCTTGACCCCGAAGTGGCGAATCTGCGACCGCGGCTCGATGAAGGTCCGCCCGACATAATGGTTGCGCATCAACCCGAACCGGAACTTCAACCCCGACTCCGCCGCGTACCCGATCGCCGCCGCCACTCCCGAGTCCGGCACCGGCACGACGATGTCCGCCTCCGCCGGCGCCTCCCGCGCCAGGTACCTTCCCAACAGATGGCGACTCTTGTTGACGCTCCGCCCAAAGACCACCGAATCCGGCCGCGAAAAGTAGACGTGCTCAAAGACGCAGTGCGTCGTCGGTTTCGGCGCGAACGGCAGGGACGACCTCACCCCCTCGCGGTCGACGACGACGATCTCGCCCGGCGCCACGTCGCGCACGTAGGTCGCTCCAATCAGGTCGAAGGCGCACGTCTCCGAGGCGAAGACCGTCGCCCCATCCAGCGTTCCCATACAGAGGGGCCGAAATCCGTGCGCGTCCCGCACCGCGATCAACTGCCCCGGCGTCGCGAAGAGCATCGAGAAGGCCCCCTCGTCGATCGTCAAGGCCTCGCCGATCGCCTCGACCAGATCCCGCCTCTTCGACCGCGCGATCCGGTGCAGCACCACCTCCGTGTCCGACGTCGACGAGAAGATCGCTCCGTCCGCCTCCAACGCCTCCCGCGCCGCCGTCGCGTCCGGCAGGTTCCCGTTGTGGCAGAGCGCGATCTGCCCGAAACTGCACTTGACTGAGAAGGGCTGGGCCTCGTGCAGGCTCACCTTTCCCGCCGTCGAATAGCGCACATGCCCGATCGCCAGCCGTCCCGGCAACCGTGTCAACCGCGCCTCCGTGAAGACGTCGTTGACCTGCCCCATCCCCCGCTCCGCGTAGAGCCGCTCCCCGTCGGAGCTGACGATCCCCGCCGACTCCTGCCCCCGATGCTGCAACGCGTAGAGACCCAGATAGGCCAGTCGCGCGGCATCCTCGTGGGCGAAGATCCCAAAGACGCCGCACTCCTCCCGAAACTTGTCGATCATGATTGTTCTTCCAGCCCCTTCCCGCGCCGAGCCTCAGAGGGCCGTCGCTCCCCCATCCACCACGAAGACCTGCCCCGTCACAAAGGTCGATTCGGCCGAGGCGAGGTAGAGGGCCATCCCCCCGATCTCCTCTGGCCGCCCGACCCGCGGAATCGGCTGTGCCGCCTCCAACTTCTCCAAATAGGCCGGATTCTTCCAGAAATATTCGCTGAAGTCCGTCTCGATCAGCCCCGGAGCGATCGCGTTGACCCGCACCCCGTGTCGCCCAAACTCCATCGCCCAGTTGCGCGTCATCATGATCAACGCCGCCTTGGTCGCGCTGTAGAGCAGCCCGCCCGGCTGTGGCCGCAACCCCGCGATCGAGGCGATGTTGATGATCGATCCGCCACGCCCCCGTTCGATCATCTTCGGCACCGTCAGCCGGATCAACCGCAACGCCGCCAGAACGTTGACCTCGAACATCTTCCCCAACATCTCGTCCGTCACCTGCAGCGCCGGCCCCTGCCCAATGTTGGTCGCGCTGTTGTTGACCAGGATGTCGACCGGCCCGAACTGCCGCTCCGTCTCCGCCACCAGCGCCTCCAGGTCCGCCGCGCGCCCGACGTGGCAACTCACCGGGAAGATCTTCCCCGGCAGTCCAGCCAACTCCTCCGCCGTCGCCGTCAGGTTCTCCATCTTCCGACTGGCAATCACCACATTGGCCCCAGCCCCCGCCAGCCGCTCCGTGATCGCCTTGCCAATCCCCCGGCCTCCCCCCGTCACCAGGGCCACTCTCCCCGTCAGATCCGTTCGATCTTCCATCGTCCTCTCCCCTTTCTGATGAGATCCCCCACCCCTCCACGTCAAAGCAAGAGGGCATCATATCTCAAATTCGAATCCATTCACATGAAGGAGGAGTGAGGGGAGAGGAGCGAGGAAAGAGGGGGGAGAGTCATCACCGCCTGGCCGCTGTCGAACGATTCCGTCGATCGCCGGTCGATCTTCTCCTCAAGCAGCCCGCGGATCGCGGTCCTCGACCAGGGCGGAATCGAGCGCGATCTCCAGGAATGTCCGCGCCTGCTCTCGGCTGACACTGGGGAAACCATCGAGAAAATCGTCGAGGTCGTCTCCTGCCTTCAAGTAGTCGATCAGCGTTTGCACTGGTACCCGGGTGCCGGTGAAGACCGGAGTCCCCCCCAGAATATTGGGATCGCGATGGATGACTTGCTCTCGCTTCACCGGAATGCCTCCAAGGCCTGTCTCATTCAAACATTCTTGAGGGATCGCTCGCGACTGAGGCGAGTTGATCTCTGGGTTAGCCTGCTCCCTCCACCTGCTCCAGGATCTCTCTGCACTCTCTCTTGAGCAGGCCGAGGTCCTCTGTCGCGACACCGTACACCGCCTCATCGTCCACGGCGGCGTATTCATGCGTGAGCACGTTCCGGAAGCCAACGATAACACGGGCATTGGAGATACGCTTGGCAATCTCGGGCCGCACGCGCCTGATAGAGGCGACTGCTTCGCCGATGATGATGAACTCCCGTTCGACCGATGAGCGGATCCATCGTTGTTCGAGATAGATCTTGATGTCGACGCCGGAAAGGACCGCGTCGATCGCGTCACAAGCGTCGAGGATATCTGCAAGGTATGCGGCAACGCTACGCGGCATAGAGTTCCTGCTTCGTTCGATCGATGTCGCGTGCGAGATAGCGGTTCTTGACCGCGCCGATCATGACGAGGTCGACACTTGTTCCGAGGAGGCGCTCCAGCTCCTCGCGAAGGTCGAAGTAGGCATGCGCTTTCGAGCGCCCGCCCATCGAACCGAAGTCCACCAGCAGGTCGACGTCGCTCTCGCCCGGTCGAAAGTCGTCCCGTACCGCCGAGCCGAAGACGTACAGCCGCACCACCCCGAACCGGCGGCAGAGATCTTCGATGGCGTCGCGCTTCTCCTCGATGACCGTGATCATCCTCTCACCTCCCGTAACGCCCACTTCTTGGAACAGACCGACGGAGCCAACCCGACCAGCAGGGATCCAGCCGCCGCCGCGGAACCCGCTCGACAACCCAGCCACCGAGCCGAATTCGCCACCACGGGATTATCCGCGAACCCAGCGCCAATTCCAATCTATACAGACGGGGAAACCCCTCGTCGATTCGCAGCACTTCCCCCCTCGACCCCACCCCCCTTTCATCCTTGACAGAAACCAAACCCCTTGTCGATACTGACCCCTTGGGGGATGCCCCCCGATCCGACACTCAAGCCAGCGACCGCAAGAGGAGACTTCCGATGGAGACGCCGACCAACCCCTTCTTCGCCCATGACCGCCTCTACCTCGACGGAGACTGGGTCCTCCCGCGCGGGCAGGAGTCGATCGAGGTGATCCATTCGACGACCGAGGAGGTCATGGGCCGCGTCCCCGCCGGGACTGCCGACGACATCGACCGCGCCGTTCGCGGCGCCCGCGCCGCCTTCGACCGCTGGTCGACCACCCCGATCGAGGAGCGCGCCGCCTTTCTCGAAGCCGCCGCCGCCCGCCTCAAAGAGCGCCAGGCGGAGATCGCCGCGATCATCGCCGCCGAGGTCGGGATGCCCCTTCCGCTCGCCCGCTCGGTCCAGGCCGGCATGCCCGCCCTGATCATGGCCTCCTACGCCAAGATCCTCCGCGCCTTCCCCTTCGAGGAGACGATCGACAACGCCGTCGTCCTGCGCGAACCGGTCGGGGTCGTCGGCTGCATCACCCCCTGGAACTTCCCGCTCCATCAGGTCGTCACCAAGGTCGCCCCGGCGCTCGCCGCCGGCTGCACCGTCGTCCTCAAACCGAGCGAGGTCGCGCCGCTCACCAGCTTTCTCCTCGCCGAGATCTTCGCCGAGATCGGGCTGCCCCCCGGCGTCTTCCAGCTCGTCACCGGCCTTGGCGCCGTCGCCGGCGAGGCCCTCGCGACCCATCCCGATGTCGAGATGATCTCCTTCACCGGCTCGACCCGCGCCGGCCGCCGCGTCAGCGAACTCGCCGCCGCCACCGTCAAGAAGGTCTCGCTCGAACTGGGCGGCAAGTCGGCCAACCTCATCCTCGATGATGCCGATCTGACACGCGCCGTCACCAGCGGCGTCGGCAACTGCTACTTCAACTCGGGCCAGACCTGCTCCGCTCTCACCCGCATGCTCGTCCCCCAGGATCGTCACGACGAGGCCGTCGAGATCGCCCGCCGCGTCGCCGAGGGCTTCACCGTTGGCGATCCCACCACCGGCCAGTCCAAGCTCGGTCCCCTCGTCTCCGCCGCCCAACGCGAGCGCGTCCGTGCCTACATCCGCCAGGGCCTCGCCGAGGGCGCGACCCTGGTCACCGGCGGCCCCGACGCTCCCGCCGGCCTCGAGAAGGGCTTCTTTGTCCGCCCGACCGTCTTTGCTCACGTCCGCAGCGACATGACCATCGCCCAGGAGGAGATCTTCGGCCCTGTCCTCTCGATCCTCCCCTACGCCGATGAAGAGGACGCCATCCGCATCGCCAACGACACCATCTATGGCCTCGGCGGCGGCGTCTGGTCCGGCGATCCCGATCGCGCCCGCCGCGTCGCCCGCCGCCTCCGCACCGGCCAGGTCGAGATCAATGGCGGCAAGTTCAACCTCCTCGCCCCCTTCGGCGGCTATAAGCAGTCCGGTAAGGGCCGCGAACTCGGCCGCTACGGCCTCGAGGAGTTCCTCACCGTCAAGGCCCTCCTCTGTTAGGCCGCTGAATTGGTGATCTTCCACGGGATGCCCCATCCCGTAGCAACCTTTGACCCCACCCCCGGCATCCGAGTGCACGCCGTCGCCCGGGTGACTCCCTCGGCTGTCACTCCACGGCCCCCAGGTTCTCCGTGTCGTCTCCTCTGCCATTGAGGGGCTGGCCCGGAGCTGCCCACTGACCCGTTGTCGCTCACTCTGCCCGCCCCCCTCGTCGCTCGGAGATGTCGGGAGCGGACCCAGATCTTCTCCAGGGGAGGTCCACCCGGCCCGGCCTCCCCCGCTCGCGAACGGATGTGCGCTCATGACCTCGAAGAGAAGACCCCCACTGCCCCCGGACTCCAATCGCGGCGCGATCCTTCCTGTAATGTCGAAAGACGTCACGAGTATTTTGGAGAGTTGGATGCAAAATTATAGCGCTACTATTCTGAGCAACAACCGCACTGAAGTTCTGGTGAGGCAGGTCTTGCCAATCAGTAGTCAAGAGTAATTGCTAGAAAGATAATTACAAAATGAAGGTTATTTACAAGATCACGTATCCGAACGGGAAAATTTACATTGGAAAAGACCTGACCAACACCTTGACATATTTTGGCAGCGTAAATTCTTCGATTGTGAGTAAGGATTTTACAGCTCAGGAAAAACAAGATTTTACAATCCGAAAAGAGATCATCTGGC
>JBEIJP010000082.1:0-9050 GCA_040380245.1 Acidobacteriota bacterium
CCTCGCGAGACGGCGGAGGTGCTCACCCCGGACGAGACGGGCTCGATCTGGTTCCATACTGGCGACATCGGCCACCTCGACAAGGACGGATTCCTCTACATCACCGACCGCAAAAAGGATCTGCTCAAGACGAGCGGGGGCAAGTATATCGCCCCCCAGCCGATCGAGAATATGATCAAACGCAGTCGCTACGTCAGCCAGGTGGTGGTGATTGGCGATGACCGCAAGTTCCCGGCGGCGATCGTGGTCCCGAACTTCGAGGCTTTGACGCAGCCGGCGGCGCAGCTGGGGCTCTCTTCACTGCCGCCATCGGAGCTGATCCAGCGGCCGGAGATCGTCTCTTTCTTCGAATCGGAGGTCCACGCGGCAACCGCCGAGCTTTCTCAATATGAAAAGATCAAAGGGGTCCTGCTGCTCGATCGGGAGCTGACAGTCGAGTCGGCCGAGTTGACCCCAACGCTCAAGGTTCGCCGACGGGTCGTCACCGAACGGCTGAAGGAACCGATCGATCGACTCTACGCCGAGAAAGAGGCCGCGTATCGTGGGCAGGGTGCCGATCACTCCTGACCCCTTGTCGCCAACAGCAACAGAAAGGTGGCACCGGCACCGATGGCATTTCCACTTCCCTTGCAGGTTTGTGAGGTACGGCGACAGACGCCGACCGTCTCCAGTTTGCGAATGCGACCCACGGGCGACCACGACCGGGAGCCCTTTGTCGCCGGTCAGGTCGCGATCCTGGAGGTCGAGGGAGGCGGCAGCTCCTACATGGCCTTCGCGGGGGCGCCGGAGGATGCCGACTACGAGTTTCTGATCAAGCGGACGGCCGGCACGGACTTCACCGAGGCGCTCTTTCGCGGGGAGGAGGCGGGTGAGTTTCCGACCGTTCTCCTCCGACGGATCGTTGGGCCGGGGTTTCCCGTTGTCGGCGATCCGGGACAGGATGTCGTCCTGGTGGCCATGGGTACGGGGCTCGCGCCGTTGCGCTCCACGCTCCGCCATCTGCTGGCGGACAGGGCGGCGCACGGGCGACTGATCGTCCTCTATGGAGCGCGTTCCGTCGACGATTTCTGCTATCAGGAAGAGATGACGACGGAGTGGATCCAGCAGGGGGTCGAGCTTCGCCAGGTGATCAGCCGACCCGATCAGCGCGAATGGAGCGGGGCCACCGGCTATGTGCAGAGCCTTCTCGACAACCTGGTCCCGACGCTCCGGCAACCCCTCGCGCTGGTCTGCGGATCGCTCGAGATGATCGAGCAGACGCGAAGTCGCCTGCTGGCGCTTGGCTTCCCGGCAGACCGGATCCGGACCAACTTTTGAGCTACCCGGAAGAGGCGTGAGGGGAGAGGAGTGAGAAGTGAGAGTAGGATAGGATCTCCACCCCGATCAGAGTTCTGCCCGATCAGAGTTCAGGAAGTGGATGAGACCGACGCGGAGACGTGCCTGGAGTGGTTGCAAGCCCTCGTGGCCTCCCACTGACACTGGTTCCGATTCGATATATTTTGAGGAGAAGAGGAGAGATTGTCGTATGCAGATCAAAAAGACCGCCGTGCTCGGCTCGGGTGTGATGGGCGCCCAGATTGCCGCCCATCTTGCCAATGCCGGGTTTCCCTGTCTGCTGCTCGATATAGCGCCGCGGGAGCTGACCCCGGAAGAGGTAGCCAAGGGCTTGACGCTCGAATCGCGAGCGGTGCGCAACCGGATCGTCCAGGCGGGGTTCGACGCGGCACTCAAGGCCAAACCTGCCGCCTTCTTCACCCCCGAGACTGCCAAACGCGTCCAGATCGGGAACTTCTCTGACGACCTGCCGAAGCTCAAGGAGTGCGATTGGGTGATCGAGGCGATCGTCGAGAACCTCGCCATCAAGCAGGATCTCTTTTCGCGCGTCGAGCCCCACCTTCACCCCGGAGCGATCATCAGTTCCAACACCTCGGGAATTCCGATCTCCTCACTGGTCGAAGGGCGTGGCGAGAATTTTCGTCGCCGCTTCCTGGGAACCCACTTCTTCAATCCTCCGCGTTATCTCTACCTCCTGGAGATGATCACCGGCCCCGAGACCGATCCGCAGATCGTCGAAGAGATCGCCGATTTCTGCGACCGTTATCTCGGCAAGGGAATCGTGCGGGCCAAGGACACGCCCAACTTCATCGCCAACCGGATCGGGATCTTCGCCACGGCCGGGGCCTTGCAGAATATGCTGACCTACGGCTACACGCCGGAAGAGATCGACTCCTTCACCGGAACGATCATTGGACGCGCCAAGAGCGCCTCCTTCCGCACCCTCGATGTCGTCGGCCTGGATACGTTCGCGTATGTCGCCAACAACCTCTACGAGGCCGCGCCGCAAGATGAAAAGCGGGAGACCTTCCGGCTGCCCGAGCTGATCTCGAAGATGCTCGAGCGGAAGATGCTCGGGAACAAGACCAAGCAGGGGTTCTTCAAGAAGGTTGGGGACCAGATTCAGACGCTCGACCTGGAGACGCTCGAGTATCGCGAGCGGCGAAAGGTACGATTCCCTTCGGTCGACGAAGCGCGACAGAAAGAGGATCTGGGAGATCGACTGCGAACCCTGGTCTATGCGACGGACCGGGCGGGAGAGTTCCTCTGGCGAGGAACGTGCGAGGAGCTCTGCTACGCGGCCAATCGCATTCCCGAGATCGCCGAGACGATCGTCGAGATCGATAACGCCATGAAGTGGGGCTTCGCGCGCGAGTGGGGGCCCTTCGAGGTCTGGGACGCGATCGGAGTCGAGCGCTCCGTGGCGCGGATGAAGGCGGAGGGGCGCGAAGTGCCCGCCAGGATCGAGGAGATGCTCGCTGCCGGCGTGACGAGCTTCTACCGCAGCGAAGCGGGCGTGCGTTACTTCTATGACTTCGCCACGCGCAGCTACCAGCCAGTCGCGGCACCAGCCGGGCTTACCGTGCTCAAGTCACTGCGGGAGCGCAATCAGGTCATCAAGCAGAACGCCGGCGCCAGCCTGATCGACCTCGGCGATGGAGTCGCCTGCGTCGAGTTCCACTCGAAGATGAACGCCCTGGGCGAGGATCAGCTCGGGATGATCCAGTTCGCGCTCAAGGAGGTCGAAAAGAACTTTCTGGGACTGGTGATCGGGAACCAGGGCGAGAACTTCTCCGCCGGAGCCAACATCATGATGATCCTCATGGCGGCTCAGGAGGGGGATTGGGACGAACTGACCATGGCCGTCCGGCAGTTCCAACAGACGGTCGTCTCGCTTCGCTACTCTCCGAAGCCAGTGGTCGTCGCGCCGCATCACCTGACGCTCGGGGGAGGCTGCGAGATGGTGCTGCACTCGGATCAGGCGGTCGCGGCGGCGGAGACCTACATCGGCCTGGTCGAGGCCGGCGTCGGCCTGATCCCGGGTGGCGGGGGAACGAAAGAGATGGCGCTGCGCGCCGCCGAGATCGCCGAGCAGGTTCCGGGAGCCGATCACTTCGAGGCGCTGCGCCGCCTCTTCGAATTGCCGGGCATGGCCAAAGTGGCGGCGAGCGCGGCCGAGGCCCGAACGTGGGGGTTGCTGCGCGGCGGTGACCGCATTGTCATGAACGACCGACGGGTTATCGCGGAGGCGAAGCGGAGCGTTCTCCATCTCGCCGCCAGCGGATATGTCGCTCCGCTGATGCGCCAGGATGTCCTGGTGCTGGGCGAGCCCGCCCTGGCCAAGTTCAAACTGGGTATTCATATGATGAAGCGGGGTCGGTTCATCAGCGAGCACGACGGACTGATCGGCCTGAAGATTGCCCAGGTCATCTGCGGGGGATCGGTCTCCCGTCCGCAGCGTGTCTCCGAGCAGTACCTCCTGGATCTCGAACGGGAGGCATTCGTCAGCCTCTGCGGGACACGGGCGACACAGGAGCGGCTGGCCCATATGCTCAAGACGGGCAAACCCCTGCGGAATTGATCCGCCGATCCAGTCGGACGTCAAACAGCGATGGACCTGAACGGCTGAGTCAAAAAGAAGCCAGAATCAAGGAGAAAAGTGATGCGGGAAGCAGTAATTGTCAATGCGGTGCGCACGGCCGGCGGCAAAGCTCCGCGCGGTACGCTCAAGGATTTTCGCCCGGACGACCTGGGAGCCGCGGTCGTCAAGGCGCTGCTGGCCGGCGCTCCCGGAATGGCGTCCGAGGAGGTCGAGGATGTCGTCATCGGCTGCGCGGTCACGGAGGCACAGCAGGGGATGAACATGGCGCGCCAGGTCGCGCTCCTCGGGGGGCTGCCGGTGAGCAGTTCGGCCGTCACCCTCAACCGTTTCTGCTCCTCCGGCCTGCAGGCGATCGCCAGCGCGGCCGAGCACATTATGTGCGGCGGCGCCGAGGTCTCGATCGCCGGCGGCGTCGAATCGATGTCGATGCTCCCGATGGGAGGCTACAACCTCTCGCCCAATCCAACGCTCGTCGAGGGCTATCCGGACACGTACCTCAATATGGGATTGACGGCGGAGAATCTGACAGTCAAATACCAGGTCTCCCGGGAACAGGCCGATGAGTTCGCGGTCGCCTCGCACCGCAAGGCGGCCGCGGCAATCGACGCCGGCAAGTTTGTCGACGAGATCGTCCCGTTGAACGTCGCCAACCGCGACCTTGAGCTGGATGAGAAGGGGCGCGGTAAGGTGCGAATCCGCGAGTCCGTCTTCCAGGTCGACGAAGGGGTCCGCCGGGAGACGACGATCGAGGCGCTCGCCAAGCTTCGGCCGGCCTTCCTGCAGGGGGGCACGGTCACGGCGGGGAACTCCTCGCAGACGACAGACGGGGCCGCCGCGGCCCTGATCATGACGCGTGAGCGCGCCGAGGCGCTCGGCCTCGCTCCTCTCGCGCGATTTGTCGGCTTTGTCACCGGCGGGGTGGCTCCGGAAGAGATGGGGATCGGTCCCGTCGTCGCCATCCCCAGACTGTTGAAGATGACGGGTGTCTCGGCCGAGGAGATCGACCTGATTGAATTGAATGAAGCCTTTGCTGTCCAGGCCCTCTCGGTCATCAAGGTGCTCGGGCTCGATCCGGAAAAGATCAATGTCAACGGTGGCGCGATCGCGCTCGGCCACCCGCTGGGCTGCACCGGAGCCAAACTGACGGCGACCCTGCTCCACGAAATGAGGCGCCGCAAGGCGCGCTACGGCATCGTCACGATGTGTGTTGGCGGTGGGATGGGCGCTGCCGGCCTCTTCGAAAACCTGATGAGATAAGACAATCGAACTCCGGCGAGCCCCTTGTCTCGCCGCCACGGGCTCGCAAGCCCAGAGGCTTACGCCTAGAAAGGAAGACCGATGGTCGCAGCAATGGAAAAAGAGACGATGAGTGGCGGTGGGTTTCTCCTGCAGGAGAGCGTCCCCGCGCAGATCTTCACCCCCGAGGACTTTACCGAAGAGCAGGTCATGATCGGTCAAACGGCTGACGAGTTCATGGAGAAATCGGTCATCCCGAATCACGAACGCCTGGAGGAGAAGGACCTCGAACTGCAGCGCAAGTTGATTCGCGACGCCGCGGATCTGGGAATGATCAACGCCGCGATCCCGGAGAAGTTTGGCGGGCTCCAGCTGGACCACGTCTCCCAGATGCTGATCGCCGAGAAGATCTCCGGAGAGGCCTCCTTTGCCACCGGCTTTGGGGCGACGAGCAGCATCGGCCTCCTGCCGATCGTCTTCTTCGGCACAGAGGCGCAGAAGGCCAGGTACCTGCCGAAGATCGGTTCGGGAGAATGGATCAGCGCCTACTGCCTCAGCGAGTCGTCCTCCGGATCGGACGCCCTCAACGCCAAGACCACGGCCCGGCTGAGCGAGGACGGGCAGCATTGGATCCTCAATGGGGAGAAGATGTGGATCACCAACGGCGGCTTTGCCGATGTCTTCATCGTCTTCGCCAAGGTCGATGGCGAGCACTTCACCGGCTTCATCGTCGAGCGCAACGATCCCGGATTCAGCAACGGCAACGAAGAGCACAAGCTGGGGCAGCGGGGATCCTCGACGACCTCGATCCCGCTCGTCGACTGCCGCATTCCCAAGGATCGCCTTCTCGGGGAGATTGGCAAGGGCCACCTCATCGCCTTCAACACCCTCAACTTCGGCCGGTTGAAGATGGGGGCGGGCGCGATTGGCGGCGCGAAGCGGGCTCTGGCCCAGTCGGCCAGGTACGCGGCGGAGCGCCATCAGTTCAAGCGGCCGATCGCCTCCTTCGGGGCCATCAAGTACAAGCTGGCAGAGATGGCGACCCGAATCTACGCCGTCGAGTCGGCCGTCTACCGAACTTCCGGTCTGATCGAAGCCCGCGAGCAGACGATCGACATTCACAACCCCGCCGAGGTGCTCAAGGCGGTCGAGGAGTATGCCATCGAGTGCGCCATCCTCAAGGTGGCCGGCACAGAAGCCCTCTTCTATGCCGCCGATGAGAACGTCCAGATCCACGGCGGAAATGGCTTCACCGAGGACTATCCCGCCGAGGGGATCTACCGGGATTGCCGGGTCAACCGCATCTACGAGGGAACGAACGAGATCAATCGCCTGCTCATCCCCGGCCAGCTGATCAAGCGCGCGATGAAGGGTGGCCTGCCCCTCTTTGCCGCGGCGCTCAAGCTGCAGGAGGAGCTGCTCGCCGGCCCCTCGTTCGATGGCGAGGAGGACGACTCCCCGCTCGCCAACGAGCGCAAACTCGCCGCCAATGCCAAGAAGATCGCGCTGATGCTGCTCGGCTCGGCCGCGCAAAAGTTCCGCGAAGGCCTCTCCGAACAGCAGATGGTCCTCTCCTGGACAGCGGATGTGATCATTGAATCCTTCCTGATGGACAGCCTGATCGGGCGCACCGCGAAGATGGTGGCCCGGGAAGGGGAAGAGAAGCACGGGCTCGCCATCGAGGCGACGCGGCTCTACACCCATGACGCGATCAACCGGATCGAGATCGCCGGGCGCAACGCGCTGGCGGCAATCGCCGAGGGAGACGAACTGCGGACCCTGCTGGCCGCGCTCAAGCGCTTCGCCAGGCAGACGCCGATCAACACCGCCGCGATCCGCGAGCGGCTCGCGGATCGGGTCGTCGCGCAGGCGGGCTATATTTTCTGATCCCGGATCCGATTGCCCGGACAAGCCCGGCCGGACACGCCGTCCGGTCGGGCTCTCTTTCTGCTGACCGCCCGGCGTCGATTGACATCGTCCACCAACATGAAGATCCAGCGTCTCGTCCTGCCAACCCCATTTCCTGTCGGACCAATCAACATCTACCTTCTCCTGGAAGAACCGCTGACACTCGTCGATACGGGGCCGAAGACAGAAGAGTCGCTGCAAGCGCTGCGGGAGCAGCTCCGCGCCATCGGGCTGGTCGTCTCCGACATCCGGCGGGTGATCCTGACCCACACGCACGAGGACCACTGCGGGCTGGCGGGCATCATTCAGCGGGAGTCGGGCGCCCCGGTCCACGTCCACGAGTGGGAGGCCTCGCACCTCGCCCCGGAGCGCCCCCCGCGTGTGCACGAGGAGCTGCTGCAGGGGGCGGGCGTCCCCGCCGAGGAGCTGGCGCAGATGGTCGAGCGGTACCTGGTCGTTCGCTCCTACGCCGACCCGGTCGAGCATGTCGCACCCTACCGTGATGGGGACGAGTTTCTCTTCGCGTCCGGCTCGATTCGAGTCGTCCACACGCCCGGGCATACGCCGGGCAGCTCCTGCCTCTACCGCGAATCCTCCCGTCACCTTCTCGCGGGCGACACGGTGCTGAAATCGGTCACTCCCAACCCTGTCCTGAGCCCAGACCCGACTCATCCCGGGCAGCGCTTCCCTTCCCTGACGCGTTATCTCGACTCCCTCGCGCGCCTCCGATCCATCTCGCCCACCCTCCTCCAGACCGCCCACGGCGGGGACATCCTCGATTACGAGGAGCACCATCACCGCCTCCTGCGTCACGTGCAGAAACGAGCCGATCGTGTCGTCCTGCTTACGCCGAAGGAGGGGATTACGGCCTGGGAGATGTCGCGACTGCTCTTTCCAACCGTCGACGGCCTCCACCGTTTCCTGGCCATCTCGGAGACGATCGCCCACCTTGATCACGCGGTCACACAGCGGAAGATCCAACGGGAGGCAGCCTCCACGCTGGTTGACCGCTATTATGCGGCTTGACTGAACACGCGTGGCGGCCCACCTGCCCCACCGCACCGAGAGTTGAACGTCGGCTGATCAAGGCTCTATAGTGGTTGTTTCGCGAGATGGAGGGAATCTCCAGAATGGCTGAACAAACGTGGCCCTCTTCCAACGCCGAAGCGGGAGGATAGCCAACTTGACCAGGGAATGAAGGACTCACACGTGCAATCACGGAAGATCGGCCCCTCGGCAACGCTCTGCGCCCTGGCCTTGCTTCTGGCCCTGACAGGTTCCGCGCTGGCGCAATTCACCGAGGCTGGACTGCGCGGGCAGGTCGTCGACGCGCAAGGATCGACATTGGTCGAGGCCAGGGTCCGCGTCTACCATCAGCAGACCGGGCAAATCCGGACAGCCGTGAGCAACGCGGATGGAGAGTTTCTGATCGCGGGACTGCCGCCAGGAAGCTACGAGATCGAAGTCCATCTCGACGGATTCAAAGCGTACCGTCAGGCGGAGGTGAAGCTGAGTGCCGGCCAGACCTCGACGATCGTCGTTCGACTGGAAGTGGGCGCAGTGACCGACATCGTCTATATCAACGAGGGAGACGCGCTGCTCTCGGTCGCCACCGAGGGGCGGCTGGCGGACAATTTTTCATCCCGGGAGATCTCTTCTCTTCCCCTGCCGCAGCGGGATGTCTTCGCCCTCCCACGACTGAGCGCGGGCGCGACCGCGATTGCCGGCGCCGCCAACTCCACCAAGTTGACCAACTCGCCTGTCGTCACGGTCAACGGCAATCGGTACCGTGGCAACAACTACGTGCTGGACGGCGCGATCAACACCAATCCTAACAACACGGGTGAACCCACGCTCGTCCCCGCGCTGGAATCGCTCGAGGAAGCCCAGGTACAGACCAGCAACTTTTCGAGTGAGTATGGACGGGGAAATGGCGCGGTCATCAACTTGCGGACCAAATCAGGAACGA